>DASWUT010000471.1:0-11736 GCA_036401455.1 Gemmatirosa sp.
TGTACCCCTCCGCCGGCATGCACTCATCCGGCGTCCACACCCCCGGTCGAATCTCCCCTCTCGCCTGCAGCTGCGCCGTGATCGACAACGAGTACCCCGTCGCGCGCATCATCGCCGAGATTCCTCGCTCCGCGTCGTACCGATCCACGACCTCCCACGCCCGAACCACTGGCCTCGCCCCGTTCTCTCCTTCGACCACCACCCGCACCGCGACGAGGTCGTGCGCCGCGGGTTTCCGGAGCCGCGGCCCCATCACCGCCACCGCGAGATCGCGGGGCACCACCCGCTGGCCTTTCACCTCGACCGGCTCGAGTTCGAGGAACCCGAGCGCGCGCACCGCCTCCATGAGCCGCGCATGCCCCGGGTAGCGCAGCGTCTTGTACTCCATCGTCGCGATCCGCCCCTCGTACCGTTCGCCCATCGTCGACAGCCCCCCGGCGGTGTGGAACGCTTCCAGCTCGCCGACCCCTGGGATGTCGACGCGCTCGACGTCGCTCAGCGCTTCGACCTGCAGCCGCCGTCCATCGCGCACGACCCACGACTGTGTCGTGTAGTAGTCGAGTACCCCTTCGAGCGAGTACACGATCTGGTAGTTGAGCGGCGGTTCCGGCCGCTCGGGGAGGCCGCCGACGAAGATGCGTACCGAGGTCACGCGCGCACCGTCGCGCTCGACGACGTCGATGCCGTGCTGGGCGAGGATGTTCACCATCCCCGGCGCGAGCCCGCAATCGGGAACGATCGACTTCCCGTGCGCGAGCATCTGCGGCGCCAGCGTGCGCTGCTGCTGGACAATTTCGGTGTTGCCGCCGAGGTCGCAGAAGTGGACGCCGACCTCGGCGGCGGCGCGCGCCATCTCGTAGTTGAAGTAGTACGGGAGCGCGCTCATCACCGCGTCGGCGTTGCGCATGAGGGCGCGCACGGCCTCGCCATCGCGCGCGTCGAGCGGGGTCGGGATCAGCCGTGGCCGCGCACCGCCGAGGCTGGCAGGGTCGGTGTACGGGGCGAGAAACCGGGGCAACTGCGCGACGCTGACGTCGGCGAGTCGCACCTCGGTCACATCGGCGGTCTGCAGCAGGTCGTAGGCGCAGGCGGATCCCTGCAGCCCCGCCCCGAGGACGAGCATGCGCATCGAAACGAACTCCAGAGAGGGGCAGCCGCCTCGGCCGCACGCAGGAACGCGCGCGCGCGCAGGAAGGCGAACGGGGCCGGTGGCCGCCCGGCGGTCGCGGGCAAGGTAGCCGCGCGCACGATCCTCGCACCACGGATGGGCATGCCGTCAGCTTCCTCTTCCCCGACCAACGCGCCGGACGCGTCCGACGCCTGGCGCTCGCACCTCGTCGACACGCCAGCCGAAATCCGTACCCTACTCGGCGCCGTGCACCGCGTCGCCGTGCTCGGCATCAAGATCGCCGCGACCGGCGCGCCTGCCTACTACGTCCCGGCGTACGCGCAGCGCGCCGGCTACGAGGTCATTCCCGTGCCCGTCTACTACCCGGACGTGACCGAGATCCTCGGCGCGCCCGTGTACCGGCGCCTCGCCGACGTGCCCGGGCCGATCGACCTCGTCAACGTCTTCCGCCGTCCACAGGACATCCCTGCTCACGTCGACGACATCCTCGCCGTGCGGCCGCGGGCGGTGTGGTTCCAGCTCGGCATCCGTCACGACGCGGTAGCGGAGCGGCTCGCGCGCGAGGGGATCGACGTCGTGCAGGACCGCTGCCTGCTGGTCGAACTGCAGGCCGCCGGACGTTAGGCGCGAACCCGGTCCCGCCCGTCCGCCTTCGCCCGGTAGAGTGCGGCGTCGGCGCGCGCGAACAGGTCCTCGACGCTCTCGATCCGCGCCGCGGGGAACGTCGCCAGACCGATGCTCGTCGTCACGCGCAGCGTGTGGCCGTCTTCCCAGGCGCGAAACGGATGCGCGGCGACCCGCTCGCGCATCCGTTCGGCGAGCACCGCGGCGCCGGCGTCGTCCGTCTCGGGCAGGACGACGAGGAACTCCTCGCCGCCGTAGCGTCCGACGAGGTCGGTCGACCGCGCTTCCTCGCCGAGCAGCGCGGCGACCGCGCGCAGCACGCCGTCGCCCGCGAGGTGGCCATGCGTGTCGTTGACCCGCTTGAAGTGATCGAGGTCGACGAGGAGCAGCGCGACCGAGGTGTCGTAGCGCAGCGCGCGCTCCATCTCCGTCGTGAGGCGCTCCGAGAGCGCGCGCCGGTTGAGCAGCCCCGTGAGCGGGTCGGTCGTCGCGAGGTGTTCGAGGCGCGCGTTGTCGGCGCGCGTGGTCTCGATCACCTGCGCGCGCTGCACGACGGCGACCGCGGCGCCGATCACGGCCTCCGCAAACGCCACGTCCTCGGGCGTCAGTGGGGGCTGCTCGCGGGTGCGGCGGAGCAGAAAGACGCCGCGCTGCGCGCGGTCGACGGCGAACGGCAGCGCGATGCTCGACCGCACCGATGCCGGCCCGCCGTCGAGCGCGGCGGGCGCGCGGTCGACGTAGAGCGGGTGCGCGGCGACCTCCTCGATGAGCACCGGCGCACTCGTCGCGAACGCCTCGCCGACCTCGGGGAAGTGCGCGAGCGGCACCTCGGCCGCGCGCAGCTTCGGCAGCTCGAACGCGGTCGCCACGACACCCATTCCTGCGCTGCTTTCGAGGATCACCGCGCAGTGCGCGACCGACAGCCCGCGCGCGACCCGCCGCGCGAGCAGGTGGTAGATCTCGTCGGCGGCGAGGTCGCCGGTGACCTCGTGGAGGATGTCGACGAGCTTGCGCCGGTTCTCGGCGTCGGCGCGCGCGCGCACGAGCTCGTCCTCGGTGCGGCGGAGCGCCGCGCGCGTCGTGCGCAGCGTCTCGCCGGCGCGCAGGTGTGCGTCGACGCGCGCGGCGAGCTCGCGGGGGCGCACGGGCTTGCGCACGAAATCGGCGGCGCCGAGGCCGAGCGCCCGCACCGTGTACTCCTCCGCGGCAGCCGAGGACAGCATGAGGACGGGCACGTCGCGCCATCGCGGGTCGGCCTTCAGCTGCCGCAGCAGGTCGACGCCATCGCCGTCGCCGAGCAGGATGTCGAGCAGCACGACGTCGGGCACCGCGGCCGCGGTCACGCCGTCATCCGCGAGGCGGGCGAGCAGATCGCGCGCGCCGCCCAGCGCCTGCACCCCATAGCCGTGCTCGCGAAGCGCCCAGGAGATGCTCTCGACGAACGCGGGATCGTCGTCGACGAGGAGCACGCGTGTCGCGGCCGCCGACTCACCGAGGATCACCGCGCGGTCCGTGCCCACGTCGCCCGGCGCGGTCGCGTTGATCCCCCCGAACGCGACCGATCGCCCGCGCGCCGGATCACCCACCGGCGCCGCCCAGCAGGCCGACGAGACCGGGCCACTCGATGTTGCCGCCGCTCAGCACGCAGACCGTGTCCCCGTCGGGCGCAGGCTCGACGAGCCCCAGGCGCAGCGCGGCGAGCGTCACCGCCCCGCTCGGCTCGGTCACGAGTTTGAGGCGGTCGAGCAGAACGCGCATCGTCGCGGGGAGCGCGTCGTCGGCGACGGCGACCACCTCGTCGACGTACGCCGCGTGGTGCGCGAAGGGGAGCGCGCCCACGCTCGTCGTCAGCAGCCCGTCCGGAAGCCCGCCCGCGTAAGGCAGCGTGACCGGGCGGCCGGCCGCGCGCGCGTGCGAGAGCTTGGGCGTCGCCGCGGGTTCGACGCCGACGACCCGTGCGTGCGGGGCGAGCGCCTTCACGGCGGTCGCGACGCCGGCGAGCAGGCCGCCGCCGCCGACGGGCACGAGCACCAGCCGCACCTCGGGGAGGTCCTCGCCGATCTCGAGCCCGATCGTGCCCTGCCCCGCGACGATGTGCGGGTGGTCGTAAGGCGGGACGAGCACCGCGCCCGTGTCCGCGACGATCTGTGCGGCGCGCGCGGCGCGCTCGTCGCTGCTCGGGCCGACGAGCACGACCTCGGCGCCGAGGCGGGCGGCGCCGCGCAGCTTGGCCTCGGGCGCGTTGGACGGCATCACGACCGTCGCGGGCACGCCGAACAGGCGCGCCGCGAGGGCGACCGCCTGCGCGTGGTTGCCCGACGAGGGCGCGACGACGCCGCGCGCACGGTCGGCCGGGTCGAGGTGGGCGAGGAAGGTGTACGCGCCGCGCAGCTTGAACGCGCCGCCGCGCTGCAGCATCTCGGGCTTGACCCAGACGCGCGCGCCGTTGGGAACGCGCCCAGCCGGCATCGCGTCGGCCGCCGGAAGCAGCGGCGTGCGCACGGCCACTCCGCGGAGGACCTGCTGCGCCGCGCGCAGGTCGTCGAGCGAGACGAGGGCGGCCGGGGGGGAGGAGAGCGAGGACACGGTGAGAGGCACAGGCGCGACGACCGTGCCCCAGGCGCCAGACAGCCGACGTCGACCGTAGTCGTCCGAGACTGGGGCCACGTGAGCGGACGCCGGTCCGAATGTAGCCGAGCCCGGGGTGAGAGCAATCCTCACCCCGGGCTCGTGCGTGCGTGTGCGTTGCGTGCGGCGGTCGCGCTACGCCAAGTCGCCGGCGCCGTCCTCCGAGCCGTCCGGGACGAGCGGATCGTCGGTCAGCGTCTCGCCTTCTTCCTCCTTCTCGGAGACGACGCGGGCGACGGCGCACAGCTCGTCGTTGGCGTCGAGGCGGACGAGGTTCACGCCCTGTGCGTTGCGCCCCGTGTTGCGCACCTCGTTGACGCCCGAGCGGATCACGACGCCGTTCTTCGTGATGAGCATGATCTCCTCGTCCTGCATGACCTCCATCGTCGCGACGATGTTACCCGTGCGCTCGGTGCGGTTGAGGGTGAGGATGCCCTTCCCGCCCCGGCCCTGCACGCGGTACTCGGTGAGGTCGGTGACCTTGCCCATCCCCTTGGTCGTGGTGACGAGGAGCGTCGCATCGCCGCGGCGCACGATGACGAGCGAGACGACCTTGTCCTCGGGGCGAAGGGTGATCCCCTTCACGCCCGTGGTGTCGCGCCCCATGTCGCGCACCTCGTTCTCGGGGAAGCGGATCGAGAGCCCGTGCTTGGTGGCGAGCACGACGTCGTTGGCGCCGCTCGTGATCTGCACGTCGATCAGCTCGTCGCTGTCCTCGATCTTGACTGCCTTGACGCCGGCCGAGCGCACGTTGCCGTACTCGGAGAGCGCGGTCTTCTTGACGGTGCCGTTGCGAGTGGCGAAGAAGAGGTACTGGTCGTCGCGGAACTCGCGCACGGCGACCATCGAGCGGATCTTGGTCTCGGGGCCGACGTTGATGAGGTTGACGATCGGCTTGCCGCGCGTGGCGCGCCCCGCGGCCGGGATCTCGTGGACCTTGAGCCAGTAGCAGCGCCCATCGTCCGTGAAGATCATGATGTAGTCGTGCGTGCTCGCGATGAAGAGCCGCTCGATGAAGTCGAGGTCCTTGAGGTCCTGCCCGCTCAGGCCGCGGCCGCCACGCCGCTGCTTGCGGTACGTCGTCACCGGCGTGCGCTTGATGTAGCCCGAGTGGGAAATGGTCACGACCATGTCCTCCTCGGCGATCAGGTCCTCGATCGAGAACTCGCCTTCGTCGGCGATGATCTCGGAGCGGCGCTCGTCGCCGTAGCGTCCGGCGATCTCGGCCAGCTCGGCCTTCATGATCTGCATGCGGCGCGGCCGGCTGGCGAGGATGTCGCGCAGGTCGGCGATCGTCGCGCGCACCTCGGTCAGCTCGGCTTCCAGCTCCTCGATCGCCAGGCCGGTGAGCTTGGCGAGGCGCAGGTTGAGGATCGCCTCGGCCTGCCGCTCGGTGAGCTTGAAGCGAGTCTGCAGCTGACGGCTCGCGACCGGGGTGTCGGCCGCGGCGCGAATGATCCGGATCACCTCGTCGATGTTGTCGACGGCGATCTTGAGCCCTTCGAGGATGTGCTCGCGGTCGACCGCCTTGTCGAGTTCGAACTGCGTGCGGCGGACGATGACTTCGTGCCGGTGCGAGACGAAGTGTTCGAGCACCGTCTTGACCGGCATGACCTTCGGTACGAGCCGCCCCGTCTGCGTGTCGGGCACGAGCGCGAGCATGATCACGCCGAACGTCGACTGCATCGTCGAGTGCTTGTAGAGCTGGTTGAGCACGACGCGCGGGATGGCGTCGCGCTTCAGCTCGATGACGATGCGCATGCCGTCGCGGTCGCTCTCGTCGCGCAGCGCGGAGATCCCCTCGACCTTCTGCTCGCGGTGCAGGTCGGCGATCTGCTCGACGAGGCGCGCCTTGTTGACCTGGTAGGGCAGCTCGGTGACGACGATCTGCGACTTGTTGCTGCTCTCCTTCTCCTCGATCACGGCGCGCGCGCGCATGATGATCTTGCCGCGCCCGGTCTCGATGTAGTCCTTGATCCCCTGCCGCCCGTAGATGTAGGCGCCGGTCGGGAAGTCGGGCCCGCGGATGTGCTTGCGCAGGACGTCGGTCGACACCTCGGGGTCGTCGATCATCGCGTGCAGCGCGGCGACGACCTCGCGCATGTTGTGCGGCGGGATGTTGGTCGCCATGCCGACCGCGATGCCCGACGAGCCGTTGACGAGCAGGTTGGGCACCCCCGCGGGAAGCACGGTCGGCTCCTCGAGGCGGTCGTCGAAGTTGGGCGCGAAGTTGACGGTGTTCTTTTCGATGTCGGCGAGCATCTCGGTCGCGATGCGCGTCAGGCGCGCCTCGGTGTACCGGTAGGCCGCCGCGGGGTCGCCGTCGACCGAGCCGAAGTTCCCCTGCCCGTCGACGAGCGGGTAGCGCAGCGAGAAGTCCTGCACCATCCGCACGAGCGCGTCGTAGACCGAGCTGTCGCCGTGCGGGTGATACTTGCCGAGCACCGAGCCGACGACGGTCGCGCTCTTCTTGTAGGCGCGCCCGGGGATGAGGCCGTCCTCGTTCATCGCGTGGAGCACGCGCCGCTGCACCGGCTTGAGCCCGTCGCGCACGTCCGGAAGGGCGCGCGAGACGATGACGCTCATCGAGTAGTTGATGAACGACTCCTTGATCTCCTCGTCGATGAGGCGGGGCAGGATGCGTTCGCGGGCGTTGGGTGCGGTCATGGCGGGGACGACGGGAACGAGGGATTGCGCGTGTGGGCGCAGCCCCGCAATCTAGCCGAGTCCGGCGGTCGGACGAACTCGGGGCCAGTGGAGACAAACTGATGCGGCACAAATACTTACCCCGCTTCGCCACGAGTGTTCTCGCGCTCGGTTGCGGGCTCGCGCTCGGCGCAGTCGCGGGCTGCCGTGACAGCACCGGGCCGCCGACCTCGGGTCCGCGACTCCTCGTCGCGTTCGAGAGTCCAGCGGGCGATGCCCTCGCGCAACTCGGCGTCGGCGCGACCGTGACGCGGAGCGACTCGGCGCTGATGCGCACGGTGCTGATCTCGGTCGATTCGGGCGCTGCACACTCGACGGCCGGTGGACTGCTGCCTGGGCGTCCGTTCCTGTCGCCATCCGGCCCCGCCAGCGTGTGGACGGGCGTCGTCGCCCTGCCGGGGGTCGGCCGCCACACGATCACCGTGGTGGCCGTCGACACGGTCGGGCACACGCTCACCACGTCGGCGGCCTGGACCGTGCGGCTCGCCAGCGAAGCGTATACGGCGACTGCCCTGCCCGACTCGGGCCACGGCGCCGGGACGCGCTTCGTCCATGCGACCGGCACGGTCACCGGGTGGATCGGCGGGAGCGCCGGACGCCGTCGCCCCGCCGTCTGGCGGCGCGGGGCCCTCGCCGTCGTCGGGGCGATCGACTCGGTCGACGGAGCCGCGACGCGGGTGAACGCGGCCGGCGACGTGCTCCTGGAGTACGGGGCGTCCGTGCGCGTCCTTCGCACCGACGGGACGACCGTCGCGGTGCCATCGACCACGTACACGTATCCGACCGAATCGGGCGGTACGTATTCGTACCAGGTGTGTTGCAACGTCGGTGCGGACCTGACGGACACGCGGTTCGCGGTCGGCACCACGTTGCAGTTCCAGCCTTACGGCTACGCCTCGTCCGTGCTCGACGTCGCGCGCGGCGTCGGGGTCGACAGCGCGCTCGGGCAGATCGTCGCGTTGAACGACGCGGGCCAGTCGGTGGAGACGGTCACCGACGCGTTGATCGTCGCGTTGAACGACGCGGGCCAGTCGGTGGAGACGGTCACCGACGCGTTCAGTCTCTACATGTCGACGTACCTCGTGCCGCACGGATTCAAGGTGGGTGCATTTCCGGAGCGCGATTTACCTGTGGCGCCCGTCGACCAACCGCACCACACAGGTGCAGGTCACCGGCGGCGCGTGGCAGATCGGCTCGCTGGCGGCGGTGAACGCGTCGGGCCAGATCGCGGCGCACGGCGTCGACCGCACGACGGGCCGCGCCGCCGCGTTGCTCCTCACGCCGGTCGCGGCCCGGTAGGCGCCTCATCCCCGGCTACGCCTTCGCCCCGCACTCCGGGCAGAACTTCGCGGTGCGCGGCACGTCCGCCCCGCAGTGCCCGCACGCGCGCGTGAGCGACACCGGAACGCCGCACTCGGGGCAGAACTTGCCCTGCCCAACGACTGCGTGACACGCCCCGCACGTCACGACGTGCGCCTGCATGTCGGCGTCGCTCACCGTCGCGCGCTCGGTGGCCACCTCGCGTGCCTTCGTCAGCTTCGCCTGGCGATTGATCGCCGCGACCTCGGCTTCCAGGCGTGGGACGCACCCGATGCACGTGCCCTCGTCCGCGTTCCAGCAGTCGTCGCAGAAGTTGTGGGAGCAGCGCGGGCATCGGTGGAAGTGGCCGCGTGCGGTCCCGACCGCGCGCTCCAGCGCTTCATCCTTCGCTTTCGAGTAGCCCGCGGTCGACAGCTCGTTCACCAGGTTGCGCGCCCCGCCGAACAGCCCGCCGAGCAGGCCGTCTGCCGCGCCGATCACGCCGTCGAGCGTTCCCGCCATGTAGCGGTCGAATGGGGAGCGCCACGTCTCGCCGCAGCGCTCGCAGTAGAACTCGAACTGGAACCCGCTGTTCGTGGAGAGGTCGCGACGGTTGTCGGACGAGCGGATCTCGGTCATGCGGCGGCACTCCGGGGGTGGGGACCGGGCAAGGCCGCGCGAACTCGGCGACCTGGGCAGGATCCACAAACGTATGCCGCCCGCCGCACCCGGGCCACCACGCGCCGGCCAGCACGCGCCGGGCGGCGGCCGGGCGCGGTCTACGTCCGCGGCGGCTGCCCCGGTGCCCGCGTCGCGGGCGTATCGTTAGGCAGGATGGCCGTCCCCCGCGGCGAGCGCCGGAACGTCACCGGCCGCGCCAGCTCGGCCTCGTCTTCCGCCTCTTCCAGCGCCTGCTCGCGGTCGATCGCTGCGCGCTCCGCCCGGTAGCGTTCGTACCACTCGCGCGTGACCTCGCCGGCGAGGTCCCGGTTGCCGAGCCCGAACGACAGCGCGAGCGCGAGCGCGACCGCGCCAAAGAGAATCGCGAACGCCGTCGTGACGATGTCGGTCGCGACACCGAGCTCCTGCAGCGCCATGAACACGGCGATCACGATGACGCTCACCCGCGCGACGCGCGCGAGCGTCGGCCCGCCGTGAATCGTCCCTGCCGACGCGCGGATGAGCCCCTCGACGAAGCCGCCCAACAGGATGCCGGCGATGACGATCACGACCGCCGCGATCACGCTCGGGATGTAGCCGACGAGTTCCGCGAACACGTCGGCGAGCGACTTGAGACCGAGCGCGTTCGCCGCGACGAGAAGCACGGCGAACATCACGCACCAGAACACCAGGTTGGCGATCAGGCGTGCCGGGTTCACGTGCGCCCCCGACCGCTCGACCGCCGACGTGACGCCGCCGCGGGCGAGCGCTTCGTTGAGATGCACGCGCAGCAGCACGCGCGCGACGCCGCGCTGGATCAGCTTCGCGAGCAGGTAGCCGGCGAACAGGATGACGAGCGCGGCGAGCAGGTTCGGGATCAGGGTGCCGAGTTGGGCGAAGCTGTCCTGCAGACGCGCGCCGAAGTCGGCGGCCGGAGCCGTCACGGGCTGGAGCCAGGCGAGGAGGCGGTGCATGGGCGGGAAGATAAGGGCGGCGGAACGCAGGACCGCGTCAGTTTCGCGTCCCCCGTTTCACGTCGAACAGCGCGCTCCGCCGGCAGGTCGGGCAGATGAGCCACTCGCGCCGTCGCGAGTAGCCGAGCCCGAACGAGCCGCCGCCCACCGGGCGCCGCGTCATCGTGGCGCCGTCGCGTGGGCAGACGGCCGCCCCACCCGCGGCCACGGCCTCGCGCAGCACGCGCTGCTCGTCGGCGGTGTAGGCCGCGGCCGCGTCGCGCCGCCCGTCCGACGGATCGTCAGATGCGGACAACGACCTTGCCGAACTGCTGCCCGCTCGCGAGCCGTTCGTACGCGCCGCGCCCCTCGGCGAGCGGCCACACCGAGTCAACTGGTGGGACCAGTCGCCCCGCCCGGAGCTCGCCGACGATCGCGTCGTACTCGGCGTTGGTGCCCATCGTCGAGCCGAGGATCGACCACTGGTTCCAGAACAGCTTGCGCACGTCGGTCTCGACCATCGGGCCCGACGTGCCGCCGCAGGTCACCAGTCGTCCGCGCCGGCCTAACGCGCCGAGCGAGCGCTGCCAGGTCGCCTCGCCCACCGAATCGATCACCACGTCCATCCCGCGCTTGCCCGTCGCGGCGCGGATCGCGCGCGGCACGTCCTCGGTGCGGTGGTTGAGCGTGTGGTCCGCGCCGAGCGTGCGGGCGCGCGCGAGCTTCTCGTCGCTGCCGCTCGTCACCCAGGTGGTCGCGCCGATGCGACGGCAGATCTGCAGCGCGGCGAGCGCGACCCCGCCGCCGATTCCCCAGATGAGCACCTGGTCGCCGGGACGCACGGCCGCGCGCGAGATGACCATGCGCCACGCGGTCAGCGTCGCCAGGGAGAACCCGGCGCGCACCTCGGGCGCGATCGTCGCCGACACGGCGTGCACACAGGTGCCGGGCACCACGGCGTACTCCGCGCAGAACCCCGGCACGTGCTCGCCGAAGATGCGGTAGCGCGGGCAGAGTGGCTCCTCGCCCGACTGGCAGTACTCGCACTGGCCACAGCTCGTGCCCGGGTTGATGACGACCGCGTCGCCCGGCCGCACGTGCGAGACGGCGTCGCCCACCGACTCGACCACGCCCGCGCCGTCCGAGCCGACGACCCACGGCGGCGTGATCATGATTCCCGGCAATCCGCCGAGCAGGAAGAGATCGAGCCGGTTGAGCGCGGCGGCCTCGATGCGCACGCGCACGTCATGGGGCCCGGCGAGTTGCGGCGCGGGCACGTCGTCGCGGTACTGCAGCTGGTCGGGGCCGCCGTGGGCGGAAATCGTGAGCGCGCGCACGCGGGGCGGCGGAAGGAGGCTCGGGGGTGATGGCTATATTGCGCCGCGAACGCTACCGGCCCGTGCGGACCGCTGCCAGCCGGCGGTTGCCCGCCGGCGCATGCCCACTCTACTCTGGCAGTCATGATCGCGATCAAGGTGCCGCCGCTCGGCGAATCGATCGTCGAGGCGACGATCTCCCGCTGGCTCAAGCGCGAGGGCGACACGGTCTCGGCCGGCGAGACGCTCGTCGAGCTCGAGACGGACAAGATCACCGTCGAGGTGCCCGCGCTCGGCGCCGGCGTGCTGACCAGGCGGCTGCGGCAGGAGGGCGACGTCGTGAACGTCGACGAGCAGCTGGCGGAGATCGACGAGAACGCGACGGCGGGCGCGCCGGCACCGGCACCAACACCAGCGCTGA
>DASWUT010000472.1:0-5617 GCA_036401455.1 Gemmatirosa sp.
GAGCGCGAGGGCCACGCGGTGGCGACGCGGCGCGCCCCGGCGCGCACGTGCCCCCGACGCCGGGTCGGGCGCGGCCACGGGCGGCGAGGAGGGGAGAGGGGAGGCGAGGGCGCTGGACACGGCGGGGCGGCAGGCGGGCGACGGCGCGACGCGGGCGAAGTTCGCACCGCTGGGCGGGGGCGCGACGCGGGCGAAGTATTCTTAGCCGATGCCCACGCCGCCCGCCCTCGACCGCGTCTGCATCGTCCTCCTCACCGGGCTCGGCGACGTCGTCCACGGGCTGCCGGTCGCGACGGCGCTCCGGCGTGCCGGCGTCACGCGCCACGTGACCTGGGTGGCCGAACCGATGCCGGCCCAGCTTCTCGCCGGGCACCCGGCCGTCGACCGCGTCGTGCCGTTCCGGCGACGCGACGGATGGCGCGGCGTGGTCGCGCTGCGGCGGGCGCTGCGCGCGGCCGCGCGCGAGGTCGGCGGCTTCGACGCCGCGCTCAACTTCAACGTCTACTTCAAGAGCGCGTGGCCGATGCTGTTCGCCGGCGCGCCGCTGCGCCTGGGCTTCGGTCGCGAGCGCGCGAAGGACGGCGTCTGGCTCACCGCGACGCGGCACGTGCCGCCCGGCCCGCGGCGGCACACGCAGGACATGTTCCTCGAGTTCCTCGACGCGTTAGGCGTATCGTATGCTCCGCCGTCGGCGCCGGCCGACTGGGGGCTCGACGTGCGCACCCCCGCGGAGTGCGCGGCCCAGGCGGCGTGGCGGGCCGGGCGCTCCGGGCGCCCACGCGCCGCGATCGTCCCTGCGTCGGCGGTCGGCGCCAAGGACTGGCCGCCCGAGCGTTGGGCGGCGGTGGCCGACGCGCTGACCGTCGCGCACGGCTTCGAGGTCGTCCTCGTCGGCGGCCCGGGCGCGCACGAGACGGCCGCCGCGCGCGAGGTCGCGGCCCGCGCCGCACACCCGACCACGTGGGCGATGGGCGACGGCGTGCGGCGCGTCGCCTGGACGTTGGGCGCGTGCGACCTCGTGCTCGCCCCCGATACCGGACCGCTGCACATCGCGCGGGCGTTAGGCGTGCCGGTCGTCGGGCTCTACGGCCACACCAACCCGTGGCGCGTGGGACCGTACCGCGCCTACGAGGACCTCTGGGTGGATGCGTACACGCCACCCGGCGCCGAGCCCGATCCGAGCGCGTTCGACCCGCCACCGGACGACCGCATGCGGGCGATCACGGTCGAGCAGGTGCTCGCGCGGGTGGAGCGGGCGGTGGCGCGCTACGGGGTGCTGGCGCGGCCGTGAGGGCCGTGTGACGCCCGTGTGACGCTCGTGTGACGCCCCGCCGGCGGCCGAGTTGCGGAGCGCGCACGCCGAGCCCATACTCGGCGCATGAGCGCTCCCGACCTGCACCGCGACCCCGGACGCGACGTCAACCCGCGCCGACTGTTCACGCTCGACGAGTACTACGCGTTCGAGGAGGAGAACCCGATTCGCCACGAGTACGTTCGTGGCGAGGTGTTCGCCATGTCGCCGGGGGTCTTACTTCCGCACAGTCGGATTACGGGCAACGTCTTTGCGAGCCTCTGGAACGCGGCGGGCGACGGTCCGTGCCGCGTGCACCAGGAGTCGGTCAAGGTGGCGATCAACGATGTGGTCTACTACCCGGACGTGATGGCCGCGTGCGGCCCCGAGCCCGAGAGCGAGGAGTACGAGGACGCGCCCTGCTTCGTCGCCGAGGTGCTCGCGCGCTCCACGCGGGTGACCGATGTGCGCGAGAAGGCGCCCAACTACCGCCGGCTCGCGTCGCTCCAGCTGCTTCTCGTCATCGAGCAATCGGTCCGCCGCGTCACCTGCTACTGGCGCGACGCGTCGGGCGCGTGGCAGATGGAAGACATCATCGGGCAGGGCGAGATCCCGGTGCCGTGCCCAACGGCTGCCGACGGACCGTTCGTGCTCACCCTCGACGACATCTACCGCGGGGTCAGCTTCCCACCCCGCCCGCGGGTGCGCGAAGCATCGCCCGCGTGGGGAGCGGAGGAACTCGCCAGCTGGATGATCGACCCCGCCGACGTGCCGCTGCCGGACGAGCCCGCCGAGCTCGAGGTGTAGGCCCGCGGCGACGCGCACCATGCGGCACGCGGATTGACCATGCGTCGCGGCTTCTCTCAGCCCCGACGCATGCTCACCGCCCTCATCTTCGACCTCGACGGCACGCTCGCCGACACCAACGAGGCGCACACCGAAAGCTGGATCCGCGGCCTCGCCGACCACGGCTACCAGATCGCGCACGACCGCATCCGCCCCGAGATGGGCAAGGGCGGGGACAACATGTTCCCCGACCTCTTCGGGCAGGAAGCCGAGGACAAGGACGGGGAAGCGGTGCGCGAATCGGTCGGGAAGGAGTACGCGAAGGTCGTCGCCGAGCGCGGCCTCACGCTGTTCGACGGCGCGGTCGCGCTACTGGCCGAGCTCAAGCGGCGCGGTATCCGCACCGCGCTCGCCACCTCCAGCGGCGAGAGCGACCTCAAGATCACCTTCGGCGCGCTCGGCGTCGACCTGCGCGACCACGTCGACGAGGTCGTGATGAAGGACGACGTCGCGGCGAGCAAGCCGTACCCCGACATCGTCCTCGCCGCGCTCCAGAAGTTGCAGCTGTCACCAGCCGAGTGCGCGATGGTCGGCGACACGCCCCACGACGCCGAGGCGGCCAAACGTGCGGGCGTCGTCACGCTCGGCTTCCTCGCCGGCCACATGAACGATGCGCGCACGCTGATCGGCGCCGGCGCGCGGCGCGTCTACGACGGTCCGGCCGACCTGCTCGCGCACCTCGACGAGGCGCTCGACGTGGTGAGCCCCACCGCGGTCCGACTGACCAACGACCGCATGGCCGCGATGATGCGCGAGGCGCTCGCCGCGGCCGCGGACGGCATGGCGGCGGGCGAGGCACCGATCGGCTGCGCGATCTTCGACGGCCAGGGGCGGCTCGTCGCACGCGGCTACAACGAGATGAACGCCACGCAGAACAAGACCGCGCACGCCGAGATCGTCACCTTCGCAACAGCCGCCGGCAAGCTGCCGCTCGACGCGCGTGATTTCGTCCTCGTCTCGTCGCTCGAGCCCTGCGTGATGTGCACGGGTGCGGCGATGGAGGCCGCGGTCGACACGATCATCTACGCCCTGCAGGCGCCGGCCGACGCGGGCTCCGGCCGCGTGCGCCCGCCCGAGAGCCCCGAGAGTCAGATGCCGCGCATCGTCGGAAACGTGCTCGCCGACGAGAGTCGCGCGCTGTTCGAGCAATGGCTCGCGCAACACCGCGGCGAGCCGCAGGCGGCCTACGTCGAACAGCTGCTCGCCCTCGTGCACGGCGAGCGTGCAGAAGGCGAGGGCGCAGCAAGCGAGCGCGCCGCGGCGTGACCGAACCCGCCGCGGCCCCGGCCGTCACAGGCGTGCTCGAGACCGCGCTCTACGTCGCCGACGTCGACCGCGCGGCCGAGTTTTACCAGCGCCTGCTCGGCTCGCGCGTGCTCCTCGACGAGCCTGGGCGGATGCGCGCCCTCGACGTGGCGGGACGGCAGGTGCTGTTGCTGTTCCGGATCGGCGCATCGGAGCGCCAGAATCCGGTGCCCGGTGGCGTGGTCCCGCCGCACGATGCGCGCGGCCGGATCCACGTCTGCTTCGCCATTCCCGCCGCGTCGCTCGACGCGTGGGAGGCCCACCTCGCCGCGTCCGAGGTCGAGGTCATCAGTCGCGTGCACGCCGAGCGAGGTGGAACGTCTCTCTACGTCCGCGACCCCGATGGACACCTCGTCGAGCTCGCCACGCCGGGGCTCTGGGAGGGCGTGTACTGACCGGTCGGACGCGCGCCGGTCGTCGTGGACGTACTGGGGGCGGTGCGCCGGGGCCGGCGCACCGCCCTCACTGCGTCACACCACCGGTGCGCGTCCGCGGACGAAGTGCAGAATCAGCGCGATCACGGCGATGACGAGAATCAGATGGATCGCCGCGGCGGTCACGTGGAACGCGAGGAAGCCGAGCGCCCAGAGGACGAAGAGCACGATGGCGACGGTGAGCAGCATGGAGATCTCCGGTGTGAGAAGGGCATCGCGGCGCGGGTGCGTCCCGACCGTGCGCGCCGTTAACGCATACGCTGGGCCGATCAGCGGTTCCGCTCGCCGTGTGGCACGCGTGCCACACGGCGAGCGTCCGTGCGGGATGCGCCGACGCCGGGCGACCCACGCGGATCTGAGCGGGTTCGATGTCCGCAGTGCCCGTCCTTGGCGTGCGACGCGTGTTTCACCGCCCGTCGCGCGGGGCATCGGAGTAGCGATACTGCTCCGCTCACATACATTGGGAAGTAGCCTGTTTCATCCGCCGTTTCGGTTGCAACTCTGTTATGGCCCCGCATTCCCAAACCCTGACCCCTTCAACCGACGTGCGTGCGGTTGCGCCTGACGATGGCGCCACGGCGGGACGGGTCGTGTTCGTCGAGGACGACGACCTCGTTTCGCGCCTGTTCCAGCGCATTCTGCAGGACGCCAACTTCGAGGTCGTGACGGCCGCCACCGTGGCCGAGGGGCGGCGTGCGTTGCTCGGGCACCACGACGCGGTGTTGTTGGACCTCGAGCTGCCGGACGCGAGCGGGTTGACGCTGCTCGAAGAGTTGCGGGCGCGGGGCGACCGGGCGCCGGTCGTGATTCTCACCGGGCGGGGCGGGGACGAGGAGATCGTGCGCGGCCTCGACGCCGGCGCCGACGACTTCGTCGAGAAGCCGGTAGGCGGCGCGGTGCTCCTCGCGCGACTGCGCGCGGTGATCCGCCGCGGCGCGCACCAGGCGTCGGGCCGGCGCGACGCGGGGTCGCTCACGCTCGGTCCGCTCACCCTCGATCGGCTCGCGCGGCGCGCCACGGTCGACGGGCAGACGCTCGACCTCACGCCCAAGGAGTTCACCCTCCTCGAGTACCTGCTGCTCTGCGCCGAGGAGACGGTGACGCGCGCCGAGTTGCTCGACCACGTGTGGGAGCTGCAGGGCGAGCCGGAGTCGAACGTCGTCGACGCCCACATGGCGCGGCTGCGCGCCAAGCTGCGCGCCGTCTCGGCCCGCCCCGACATCCGCACGGTGCGTGGGAAGGGCTTCGTCCTCACGGCGACCTGAGAGCAGGGCGGGCGCGGCATGCGCGCCCGCCCGATGGCGTGACACGCAGGAACGCCACCGCACGTGGGCGGTACAGGTGCAGGTGCGCCACTCCCTGACGGTACGACTCGCCCTGCTCGCCGTCGTCGCGCTCGGTCCGGGCTCGTACGCCGCCGCGCAGTACAGCGGCCCCGGCCGCGACCACGAGCGCATCGACCACGAGCGCATCGACCACGCGCAACTCGACCACGCGCGCATCGACCTCGACCCGGGCGACGAGCCGGCCGCGGTGCGTGACGCGCGCGCGGCGCAGCGCAGCTTCGAGTTCACGCGCCGCCTGCGACTGCCGCTCTACGACTCGCGCTCACCCGAGGGCTGGTCGTACTACGGCAACGGCTGTCCGGTGCGCATCGGGCGGCTCTGCTGGTGGGACAACGACGACGACGGGGCCCCCCCGCCCGAGCCGTCGAGCATCTCGACCGCACGCACCCGATTAC
>DASWUT010000473.1:0-15050 GCA_036401455.1 Gemmatirosa sp.
CGGGCGGGGCCGGTCGCACCCGCGACCGGCCCCGCCCGTTCTACAGGATCGCCACCGTACGGAGCCCTTACGGCGCAACCGTGTCGGCCGGCACGAGCGCGCGGATGGTCGAGCCGTACTTCGTGTTGATCGCCGTGATCAGCAGGTTGGCGAGCGTGTAGTGCGACGTCGTGCTCGGGTGCACGCCGTCGTTGGTGATGTAGCGGCCGAGCGCGGTCGCGAACGGCGCGGTGGGCGCGGCGAGGTTGGGGAAGAGCGGGATCGCGCCCTGCTGCCTGAGCTGGACGAAGATCGGGTTGGGGTCGAAGAAGACCCACCCGATGCTGTCGGCCTTGGCCTGGATGTAGGCGTTGTACGCGACGACGCGGTTGGCGTAAAACTGGCGCTCGGCCTCGGTGACGAGGTTGGGCGTCTGCGCCGCGGTGTTGGAGCAGTTGAACACGTAGCCCGGCGCTGCTGCGGGGATCGCCGCGGCGAGTCCGGCGAGGGCCGGGAAGGTGATCAGCGGCGTGCCGACGAAGCAGCTCGGATCGAAGCCGATCTGGAACGTCGCGGGCCGGCGCGTGCCCACGCCGAACAGCGCCTGCACGGCGTAGTAGGCGGGGTTGGGCGCGCCGTTCACGACCGGCTGGCTGAACACCGCGATCGGGATCAGGAGCGGCACGTTGGTCGGATCGACGACGCCGATCAGCACGCCGCCCTTGAGGTGCGGGCTGCCGCTCCTGAGGCCGTTGACGAGCGTGGCGTAGTTGCTCCGGAAGTTCTGCAGGTTGGTCGCCTTGGTGCTGTCGCCCGCGCTGGCGAGCGCGCCGGCGAGCACGTCGTTGTTGCCGATCCAGATCGTCGCGAACGTCGGGTCGAGCTGGACGGCGCGCTGCAGCTGCGTCTGCCCGCCGAGGATGAACGTCGTGAGCGCGCTGTAGCCGCCGGTCGTGAGCGAGGCGGGGCTGGTCGTCGTCGGGGTGAGGCCGAGGCCGACGGCGTCCCACGAGTTGGCGCCGGGGACGGCGACGTTGTTGAGCGCCGCGCTCGTCGACATCGGGTCGCGAAAGTCGCAGCGCGTGCTCGACGTGTCGCCGCTGACGCGCACGCCGGTCAGGAAGTTGACGATCGGTGGGGGGCAGCCGACGCCGGCGAACTTCGCGTAGCTGTACGTCGTCGCGCCGGACGCGAGCGAGAGCAGGTGCGCATAGCTGCGGCGCTGGGTCGAGTCGTTGATGCCACCCGATTGATAGCCGGCGGTGATGCTGTTGCCGATCGCGACGTAGCGCGACATGAACGGCGCGGTCGTCGGCGGCGTGGTGCCGAGGAGGATCGGATCGCGGCTGCAGGCGGCGGCGGCGAGCGCCGCGGCGGCCAGGGCGGCGGCGCGGGGGGCAGCCGCGCGAAAGGTGTGGCGCGAGGTCATGAGTGGTGGCGCGTCGGCAGCGTCAGAAGTTGGCCCGCACGCTCGCGGAGAGGACGTTCGCGTTCAGGGTGTAGAACCCGTTGTTGACCTGCTCGGCGGTGAGGTCTTCCGAGGGACGGCCGCCGGAGCGGCCGCGCCGGCCGCGGGTCTCGATGCGCGAGTACGAGAGGTCGAGCATGTAGCGGCCCAGTCCGCCCGAGCGACGGCCGCCGAGGGGCACGCCGAGGCCGCCGGCGAGGACGTAGCGGTCCATGTCGGGGAGCGTCGGGGTGACGCTGACGTCGGGCGCCGCGGCCTGCTCGTACGCGTAGCCGAGCCGGGCGGCGACGCCGCCGATGCCGCCGAGGCGGTACTCGAGGCCACCGCGGTAGGAGCTGGAGTTGTGGTAGTCCTCGAGCGTGACCGTGGAGAGCGCCGTGTTGGGCACGCCGAGTTGCGTCGTGAAGTCGACGGGCAGCGACTTGAACGCCGACCACTGGATGGTGGCGTAGTCGAACGAGAGCGTCGCGTTGGGGATGCCGGTGAAGCCGATCCCGACCTGGATCTGGGCCGGGTTGGTGATCACGGTGCTCGCCGTCTGGTTGGGCTGCAGCGTGCCACCCGGCTGGAACTGCGCCGCGACGACCTGCTGCAGCGAGGTGCCGTTAGGCACGCCGAGCGGGTTGCCGGTGGCGAAGGTGACGCTGTCGGCGGCGGAGACGGTCGTGAAGTTGGCCTGCGCGCGGCTGTACTCGATGCGCACCTTGCTCAGGTAGCGGGCGCCGAGCGAGATGGACTCGATCGGGCGCAGGTGGATGCCGAGCGTGTAGCCGCCGCCGACGCCGTTGCCAGCGACCTTGGCACGGGCGAACTCGGTGCCGGGCTGGATGCCGAGGGCCGAGAACGTGGCCCCGCCCGCGCCGGGGATCGGGCTCTGCGAGAAGTCGAGCGACTGGCGCAGTTCGATCTGCGAGTAGGCGAAGATCGCGCCTGCCCCGACCGACAGGCGGCCGGGGATCAGTTCGTAGGCCGCGGTGGGCTGGATGTAGAAGTCCTGGATCGCCGACTTCTGACTGACGAAACGCCCCGGGAAGTCGTTGTTCCACTGCGACGTGAGGCCGTACGGCACGTAGGCGGCCATGCCGAGCATGAGGCGCGGCACCGTGCGTACGGTGAAGCCGACGTAGGGCGGGAGCGCGGTCGGGACGTTGGCGTTGTAGGCGCGCCCGGTGTTGTCGGTGGTGAAGCTGCCGTTGATGCCGATCGCGGCCGACCCGAGGTAGACGGAGACGCCGGTCGGAAGGTTGCTGACGGCGCCCGGGTTCCAGTAGAGCGACGACGCGTCGTTGCAGGGCGCGCCGGTGACCGCGAAGCCGCGCGCGATGGCGCACGTGCCGATCTCGTTCAGTCCGAATCCCTGCGCGAGGGCGGCGGGGGCCGCGACCGTCACGCCGGTGGCGGCCGCACCGACGGCGGCGAGGGCGGGCCACCACCGGCGTGCGTGCGCACGAAGCCTCATGTCGTGTATCTCCTGCGAGCGAGCGTTGAATGGAAGCGCGTGACGAGGTGCGGGGCGTGGGGCCCCGCAGCCGGGGGACGGTCACACCGTGCACCGCCGAAGGCAAGACCCCGGGCAGCACGACGGCGGTCACCCGCACGCTGGCGCTACCTTGCCGCGCATGCTGCCCTGCATGCTCGTGCGCACGCGTGCCCTCGCCCGGATCCGCCGCCAGCTCACCGTGGCCGCGCTCGTCGGCGCGCTTCCCACGGTTTCGTCATCCGCGCAACCTGTGGCGCCTTCCGCGGCGCCCGCGGCCACGACGCCCGCGGAACTCGTCGTCGTCAACGCGCGCGTGTACACGGCCGACGCGGGGCGCCCGCTCGCGAGCGCGCTCGCCGTGCGCGGCGGGCGCCTCGCGTTCGTCGGCGACGAGGGCGGCGCGCGCGCGCTGCGTGGGCCCGGCACGCGCGTCGTCGACCTCGGCGGGCGCACGGTGCTTCCCGGGCTCGTCGACGCGCACGGGCACCTGCTCGAACTCGGGCTTGTATTGCACGAGGTCGACGTCGCGGGAACACGGTCCTACGCGGAGGTCGTGCGTCGCGTCGCCGAACACGCGCGCGCGACCTCAGGCGGGGCGACGACCGGAGCAGGGGCGAACGCCGGTACATGGGTGCTCGGCCACGGGTGGGATCAGAACGCGTGGGGCGACACGCGCTTCCCGACGCACGACGCGCTGTCGGCGGCGGTGCCGGACCGGCCGGTCTGGCTGGAGCGGATCGACGGCCACGCGGGGCTCGCGAACGCGGCGGCGATGCGCGCGGCCGGCGTCACGCGCGACACGCCCGACCCCGCGGGCGGCCGGATCGAGCGCGACGCGGCGGGCAACCCGACCGGCGTGTTCGTCGACAAGGCGCAGGCGCTCGTCGCGCGCGTGATCCCGCCGCCGTCGCGCGCGGAGGTGCGCACTGCACTGCACGATGCGACGGCCGAGCTGCACCGCTACGGGCTCACCGGCGTGCACGACCCGGGCGAACCGCGGGCGGTGATCGAGCAGATGGAGGAGATGGCCGGCGCGGGCGAGCTGGAGCTGCGCACCTACGTCATGGTCGCCGACGACTCGGCCGCGCTCGCCTACTACTTCGCACGCGGGCCCCGCTCGGGGCTCGCCGGTGGACGGCTGTGGGTGCGCGCGGTCAAGCTCTACGCCGATGGCGCGTTAGGCTCGCGTGGCGCCGCGCTGCTCGAGCCGTACAGCGACGACCCGCGCAACACGGGGCTGCTGCTGCGCGCGCCCGGGCACATCCGCGACGTCGCGGTGCGCGCGCTGCGCGCCGGCTTCCAGGTGTGCACGCACGCGATCGGGGATCGCGCCAATCGGCTCGTGCTCGACGCCTACGAGGCTGCGCTGCGCGAGGTGCCGACCGCGGACCACCGCTTCCGGATCGAACACGCACAAATCCTGCAGCACGACGACGTCCCGCGCTTCGCCGCGTTAGGCGTGATCCCGAGCATGCAGGCGAGCCACCAGACGAGCGACATGTACTGGGCGGCCACCCGCCTGGGCGAGGGGCGGCTCTACGGCGCATACGCGTGGCGGTCGCTGCTCGACGCGGGGAGCATCGTGCCCAACGGCAGCGACTTCCCGGTCGAGCGGGTGAACCCGCTGATCTCGTTCCACGCCGCGGTGAGCCGGCAGGACGCGGCGGGGTGGCCGGCGGGCGGGTGGCACCCGGAGCAGCGGATGACGCGCGACGAGGCGCTCCGCGCGATGACGCTCTGGCCGGCGATGGCCGCGTTCCAGGAGCACGACCTCGGGTCGCTGACGGCGGGCAAGTATGCCGACTTCGTCGTGCTCGACCGCGACGTGATGCGCGCCGCGCCAGACGAGATCCTCGGCGCGCGCGTGCTCGCGACGTACGTGGGCGGGCGCGCGGTGTACGAGGCGCGGTGACGGCGGCGGCCAGGGCCGCAGTGCAACCTGCGACGGGGCGGCTCGATCGGCTCGGGCTCGCGGCGGCGGGCACGACCGCGCTGGCGTGGGGGCTGGTGGGCACGCTCGTTCGTGAGATCCCGACGCTCTCGCCGCGGGAGATCGTCGCGGGGCGGCTCGCCTTCGCGCTCGTCGCGTCGCTGCCGCTGGTCGCCGCCGCGCGCGTCCGCGGAGAGTTGGCGACGGCGCTCCGCGCGCCCGCGGCGTGGGCGCTGGCCGCGATGCTCACCGGGTACTACGTGGTCGCGGTGATCGCCTTCCGGATCGCGCCGGTCGCCGAGGTCGCGCTGCTCATCGCCACGGCCCCGCTCTGCGCGCTCGGCATGCGCCGGATCGCGGGCGAGCGTGCGGCGCCGCACGAGCGGCAGGGGGCAGCGCTCGCCGTGGTCGGGGTGGCCGTGACGCTCGTGCCAGCGCTGCGCGCGGGGATGCAGGGGGGCGCGGGCGCAGCGACGGGCGCGCACGCCCTCGGCGACGGGCTCGCGCTGGTCTCCGCGGTGCTGTCGGCGGGGTACGCGCTCACGTTCCAAGGGACGCAGCGGCGTGCGGCGGCGCGCGGGCGCGGCGCACCGGGGGCGCTCGGCGTGGCGGTGCTGACGTTCGTCGTCGGGTGCGCGGGGCTCGCGGCGCACGCGGTGGCGACGGGCGTACCGTTCGTCGCGGCCGCGGCGCTGGATCGGCGCGGGTGGGCGCTGCTGGCCCTGTTCGGGGTGGCGTGCACGTTCGTGCCGACGGTGGGGTTCGCGACGGCGTCGCAACGGTTGTCGCCGGTGCTGGCAAGTGCGTCGTTGTTGCTGGTACCGGTGGTGTCGGCCATCGCGGCGGCAGTCGCGTTGGGCGAGGTGCCGTCGGGGTGGTTGGTGCCGGGTGGGGGGTTGGTGCTGGTGGGAATCGTCCGGTTGTTAGGGATCGGAACGGCGCGGGCGGGGGCTCCAGCGTGATCGCCACACCCGGGCCACGCCGCCTCGCCAAACCGCTCTTCGATTCGCTGCTGATCGTCTTCGGCGTGGTGCTCGGCTTCGTCGTCAACGACTGGGCGCAGACCCGAGCCCTGCATGCGCGCACGGCCCAGGCGCTCGCCGCGATCCGTCAGGAACTCGTCGCAGACCGTCGCGAGCTCCGCGGCGCGCACGACCACCATCTGGGCGTTCACGACACGCTCGCCGCGTACGTCGCGCGCGAGGTGCTCGTCCCGGAGCGAGTCTACATGAGCGGGATGTTCAGCCCGGGACGCCCGGTATCGTCCGCGTGGGAATCGGCGCGGACGACCGGCGCGCTCAGTGATCTGCCCTACCCGCTCGTACTCCGCCTCTCGGACGTCTACGGCAGCTTCGAGCTGTACCGGTCCCTCTCAGAAGGGATCGCGCACGATTTGTATACCGATTTCCTGCGTCGCGGACCGAAGCCCGTCTTCGGCGATGCTGCACCCAACTTCGGCCTGCTCGCGGGCGATTGGGCGCAGCGCGAGGCGCGCCTCACCGAGAAATGCGATAGCGCCATCGCGCTGATCGACCGCACGCAGCGCAGCGAGCCGGCGCGTCCGCGCTGAGCCGTCGCCAGCGACAGATGGACCTCCGCGTTCGCGGGGGTGACGACTCCTCGACGAAACGCATGCGCATCATCTCCCTCCTCCCCGCCGCCACCGAGATCTGCGCCGCGTTAGGCGCCCTCGACCACCTCGCCGGCGTCACGCACGAGTGCGACTTCCCGCCCGAAGCCGCGCACCTGCCACGCGTGACGGGGAGCGCCGTCCCGACCCACGCCCCGCCCGCCGAGGTCGACGCCGCGGTGCGTGCGGCGGCTGCCGCGGGCGCGCCGGTGTTCACGCTCGACGAGGCCGCGATCGCGGATCTCCGCCCCGACGTCCTGCTCACACAGGCCCTCTGCGACGTGTGCGCGATCTCGGCCGACGACGTGTGCGCGGTCGCGGCCCGCATGGGCGCGGCGGGCACGCCTCCCGTCGTCGTCACCCTCGGCGGTACCACCCTCGGCGGCGTGTGCGACGACGTGCGGCGCGTCGCGGATGCGTTAGGCCGGCCCGCCGCGGGCGAGGCGCTCGTCTCCGCCCTGACGGCCCGGCTCGCCGCCGTGCACGAGGCGCTCAGGGCCGCGCGCGCGCCCCGCTCCCGCGTCGCCGTCGTCGAGTGGACCGACCCCGTCTTTCTCGCCGGCCACTGGGGCCCCGAGATGGTCCGGCGTGCCGGCGGCATGGACGTACTCGGCACGGCAGGCGCGCACTCGACCACGGTGCCCGTCGCGGCGCTCGCGGCGGCCGACCCCGAGGTCGTCGTCGTCGCCCCGTGTGGCTACGACCTGCCGCGCGCCGCCGAAGGAGCGCGGGCGCTCGTCGGCCGGCCCGGGTGGGAGTGGCTGGCCGGCCGCGCCGTGTGGGCCGTCGACGCCAACGCGTTCGTCAGCCGCCCCGGGCCGCGGCTCGTCGATGGCGTCGAGCTATTCGCCCGCGTGTTTCATCCGGCGCTGTTTGGCGCGCCGGACGGGGCGCGCGCGGCGCGCATCGCCTAACGACGGGCAAATTGCCGGGTTCGCCACCGGCGCCGACGACCGGTCGGGGCAACGCCGCGGTGGTACACGTCGTACTCTGTAGGTGCGGCGCGTGCGACGCGCCCGACGGCGTCACGAGGACCATACGATGCCCACCCACCCCATCGACCTCATCACCGTCTCCCGCGAGTTCGGCAGCGGCGGCAGCGAGTTCGCCGAGGCGCTCGGCGCCCGGCTCGGCTGGCCCGTGCTCGATCGCACGATCGTCTACCACGTCGCGGAGCAGCTCGCGCTCGACGCGTCGGTGGTCGAGCGGCTGGACGAGCACCCGCCGACGCGGCTGTCGCGCATCGCCGCGGCGATGTTCGTCCTGCCACCCGAGCTTCCCTCCACCTACGTCGCGCCGCACGAGCGGCTGGGGCCCGACGAGATCGCGGACGCGGTGCGGCGGGTGATCGGGGAGGCGGCGCGCACGCCGCCGCTCATCATCGTCGGGCACGGCTCGCAGTGCCTGTTCCACGGCCGTCCGGGGAGCTTTCACGTGCGCCTCGTCGCGCCGATCGAGGCACGGATGCAGCGGGTCGCGTCGCGGCTCGCCTGTCACGCCACGCGCGCCGCCGTCGAGGCGCGCCGGATGGACGACGAGCGTGGGCGCTACGTCCAGCGCCACCACCGGCGCGACTGGACCGATCCCCTGCTCTACGACCTCCAGCTCAACACCGGACGCGTCGGGATCGACGAAGCGGCCACGCTCGTCGCGCAGCTCGTCCGCGGTGACGTGCCCGCGATGACCGCCGGGGTTGGCGCGTCGAGCTGAGCCGACCCCGCGGTGCTCCGCGCCGGCTGACCCGGCCGGGGCGGCTCAGCTCCCCTTCGCCGTCACCCACAGGCGGATGGCGACCGCGGCGAGGAAGATGGCAAAGGCGCGCTTCGCCTGCACCGGCGAGAGCAGGTGGTTGAGCCGCGCGCCGAAGTACGCGCCGACCGTGAGCCCGGCCGCGACGAGGAGCGACGCGCGCACGTCGAGGTCGCCGTTCTTGTAGTACTCCCACGCGCCGAGCAGGCCGACGGGGAGGAGGAGCGCACCGAGCGAGGTGCCGGTGGCTCGGGCCGGCTGCATGCGGGCGAAGGCGAGGAGCGCCGGCACGATGACGATGCCGCCGCCGATGCCGAACAGCCCCGAGAGCACGCCGGCGCCGAACCCGATGACGAGGAAGATGAGAAGCATGCGGCAACTTTCCCCGGCGGCTCGGGGTTGACAAGGCCAACGCGTTCTCGCGTTCGTCCGCCGATGCTCAACGACCTCTCGACTGCCTTCCTCAAGCGCCTGCTCGATACGCCCGGCCCGTCGGGCTTCGAGCGCGGCCCCGCGCGCGTCTGGCGCGACCACGCGCGCACCTTCGCCGACGTCTCGTCCGACGTGCTCGGCAACAGCTACGCGGCCGCGGGCGGCGAGCCCGGCGCGCCGACGATCCTCCTCGCCGGCCACATCGACGAGATCGGCCTCATCGTCACACACGTCGACGCCGAGGGCTACGTCTACGTTGGCGCGATCGGCGGCTGGGATCCGCAGGTGCTCGTCGGCCAGCGGGTGCGGTTCGAGGGGCGCGACGGCCCCGTGCTCGGCGTCGTCGGCAAGAAGCCGATCCACCTGATGAAGCCCGACGAGCGCGAGAAGGCGTCGAAGCTCACCGACCTGTGGGTCGACGTCGGCTCGGCCAACAAGGCCGAGACGCTCGCGCGGCTCGAGGTCGGCGACGCCGGCGTGCTCGACACACCGCTGCTCGAGCTGCCCAACGGGCGCATCGTCTCGCGCTCGATCGACAACCGCGTCGGCGCATTCGTCGTGCTCGAGGCGCTGCGGCGCTACGCCGAGCGGCCGGGCGCGGCGCGCGTGGTGGCCGTCGCGACGGCGCAGGAGGAGATCGGGTGGCGCGGCGGCGGGGCGCGGCCGAGCACGGTGCGCGTGCAGCCGGCGATGGCGGTGGCCGTGGACGTCACGTTCGCGACGGACCATCCGGGGGTCGAGAAGAAGGAAATCGGTGAGTCGACGCTCGGCGGCGGGCCGGTGTTCACGCGTGGCTCGGTCGTCTCGCCGGTCGCGTACCGGCTCGTGCGCGAGGCGGCGGAGCGGCTCGGGGTGCCGTTCCAGATGCACGCGGCGGGGCGCGAGAGTTCTACCGACGCCGACGCGATCCACAACGCGGCGGCGGGTGTGGCGACGGCGCTCATCTCGATCCCCAACCGGTACATGCATTCGCCCAACGAGATGGTCGCGCTCGATGATCTCGACCGCACCGCGGAGGTCATCGCGGAGGCGTGCCGCGCGGTGACGGCGGAGACGGACTTCACCGACCGCTGAGGCGGCGCACCATGATGAGACGTTCCCTGCGCCGGGCGGCCGGCGTGCTGCTCGCGTTGCCCGCCACGCTCACCGCCCAACACGGTCGGGCGAGGCCGGACACGTCGACCGCCGTGGTGGCCGCACGCGTGCAGGCCGACATCGCGTACCTCGCGAGCCCGCGGCTCGAAGGGCGCTTCACCGGCTCGCCCGGGGCGGACACGGCCGCGGCGTACGTGGCGCGGCGGTTCGGCGCGCTCGGGCTCCGGCCCGTCGTCGTCGACGCGGGGGACGAGGCGCGCTGCGCCGCGCACGTCTCGTTCGTGCCGAACCGACCGCACGGCTACGCGTCGGGGCCGAACGTGGTGGACGCGGCGGACAGCGTGCCCTGCGCGGGGTACTATCAGCGGTTCGAGGCGCGCGCCGCCGCGCTCGCGCACATGGGCCGGGCGTTCACGTTCGCGGCCGAGAACGTCGTCGGACTCGTCCAGGGAACGGACCCCGCGCTGCGTGGCGAGCTGGTGGTCGTCGGCGCGCACTTCGACCACCTCGGGCGCGAGACGCAGTTCGCCACCGACCCGAAGGCGGGCGCGGTGGTCCATCCGGGCGCGGACGACAACGCGTCGGGCGTGGCCGCGGTACTCGAACTGGCCGCGCGTGTCGCCGCGCGGCCGGCGCGCCGCTCCGTCCTCTTCGTCGCCTTCAGCGGCGAGGAGCTCGGCGTGCTCGGCTCGCAGTACTTCGTCGCGCACAGCCCGCTGCCGCTCGACAGCGCGAGCGCGATGCTCAACTTCGACATGGTCGGGCGCCTGACGAACGACAAGCTGCTCGTCTATGGCGTCGCGACCGCCGACGAGCTGCCGGCCCTGCTCGACTCCGCAAATGCCGCAGGTCCGCGGCTGCAGGTCAAGACGTTAGGCGACGGCGAGGGGCCGAGCGATCACGCGTCATTCTACGAGGCGGGGGTGCCGGTGCTGCACTTCTTCACCGACCAGCACGCGGACTATCACGCCGCGACCGACGTCGCGTCGAAGATCAACGCGCCGGGGGAGGCGCGCGTGATCGCGCTCGCCGAGGGAGTGCTGCGGCGCGTCGCCGACCGGCCGGCGCGGCTGACGTTCCGGCACGTCGCGGCGCGCCCGACGATGGCCGCCGGCCCGGGATCGGGCGGGCCGCAGCCGTACCTGGGGTCGGTGCCCGACATGTCGGCCGACGACGTCAAGGGCCTCAAGCTGCAGGCCGTGGCGCCGGGGAGCCCGGCGGAGAAGGCGGGACTCAAGGGCGGCGACGTCGTGGTCGAGTTCGGCGGCAAGACCGTGACTGACCTGTACAGCTACAGCGACGCGCTCTACGGGCATGTGCCGGGCGACGTCGTCGCCATCGTCGTGGTGCGCGGCGGCGAGCGGGTGCGGACGAGCGTGACGTTAGGTCGCCGCGGAGAGTGACTGCGGCCGGCCGGCTGGCCGCCGGAGCGGCCGCCCGGCCGCGCGGGGCCCGGCTGTGGCTGCGACGCGCGGGAGCGGGCGCGCTCTGGGCGCTCGTGCAGTCGGCCTTTCTCGTACCGCGGCTGCCGTTAGGCCCGGGCGCGATCCGGTTCCTCGTTCCGCCGCTCGCCGGCGCGGCGGTCAACGCGGCGATCGCGGCCGCGTTCGTCTGGTGGTTCGCCGTGCGCGTCGTGCGCCGACGCGAGTGGTGGCGCGCAGCGCACTTTCGCCTGCGCCCCGTGCCCGCCGGCGCGTGGCCATGGGTCGCGACGACGGCGGCGGCGATCGTCGTCGGGACGCAGTGCGCGCTGATCGTGCTGGCGCGCATGCTCGCCATGCCGCGCGAGGACGGGGGCGTCACGGCCGCGTACCTCCGGCAACCGTTCAGTGGGATCGCGCTGCTCATCCTCGCGGCCGCGGTCGCGCCGCTGCTCGAGGAGTTCCTGTTTCGCGGCTGGATGCAGCGCGGGCTCGAGCGGCGGCTGCCCGCGTGGGGCGCGATCGTCGTGACGGCGCTCGTCTTCGCGGCGGCGCACCTGCAGTGGTTCGGCTTCCCGCTCCGCTTCGGCTTCGCGATCGCGTCGGGGTACGCGGCGTGGGCGACGCGGTCCATCTGGCCGAGCGTGGTGCTGCACGGCGCGTACAACGCGTCGCTCGTCGTCCTCGGCGCGCTCACGCCAGGCGTCGACGAGACGGTGATGCGGCGCGTCGCGCACGACCCGCGCGTGTTCTGGCCCGCGGCGGGCGGGGCGCTCCTCTCGGTGGGCGTGGCGGCGCTCGCCCTTCGTCAGCTGCGGCGCGTCGCGGTCGCCGATCGCAACGCTCGGCGCCAGGACGCGTAACTTCGCAGGTCCCCACTTTCCGCCCGCCCCCTCCCCCTTCGCCACCCCGCCCCATGCGCCCCCTGTCGCTCGCCTCGCTCGCGCTGTTCGGCCTGTTCGCTGCCCGCGCTGCCGCCGCGCAGTTCCCCACCGCCACGCCCGAAGTCGCGCGGCAGACTGTGGTCCTCCGCGCCACGCGCCTCATCGATGGGACCGGAGCGGCGACCGTGCATGACGCGGCCGTCGTGATCACCGGGGACCGGATCACCGCGGCCGGCCCCGCGGCGAGCGTGACGATCCCCGCCGGCGCGCGCGTCGTCGACCTCGGCGACGTCACGCTCATGCCCGGGTTCATCGACGCGCACACGCACATCATCGGGCGCTCGCTCGACCAGCCCGGCGGCGACGACGCGATCGTGCGCGACTTTCCCGCCTACAACGCACTCCTCGGCGCAGAGAACGCGCGCAAGACGCTGATGGCCGGCTTCACGAGCATCCGCAACGTGGGGTCGCCCGACTTCGACGACATGGCGCTTCGCAAGGTCGTCGACGAGGGGCACGCGGCCGGGCCGCGGATGGAGAACGCCGGGCATTCGTTCGGGATCACGGGCGGGCACTGCGACGAGAACGGCTTCAAGCCGGGCCTCGCCGACGCTGACTACCGCACGGGCGTGGCCGACGGTGCCGACGAGGGGCGCAAGGCGGTGCGCTACCAGGTGAAGTACGGCGCGGACGTGATCAAGATCTGCGCGACCGGCGGCGTGCTGAGCGAGGGCGACGCGATCGGCGCGACGCAGTACACGCTCGAAGAGATGCAGGCGATCGTCGGCGAGGCGAAGAAGCTGGAGCGTCCGGTCGCCGCGCACGCGCACGGCGCGGAGGGGATCCGGCTGGCCGTGCAGGCGGGGGTGACGAGCATCGAGCACGGCACGTTCCTCGATGAGGAGGGCGCGCGGATGATGAAGGCGCACGGAACGTTCCTCGTGCCGACGCTGCAGGCGATGGAGGCGTCGAAGGCCGCGGCGGACAACGGCACGCTCAAGGGGCTGCGCGCGCAGAAGGCGCTCGCGGCGTACGCGGCGGGGCCGCGGCGGATCCAGCTCGCGCTGCGCTACGGGATCCCGATCGCGTTAGGCACCGACGCCGGCGTCGGGCCGCACGGCAAGAACGCGGAGGAGTTCGGGCTGATGGTGCGCTCGGGGATGACACCGCTGCAGGCGATCGTCGCGGGCACGTCGACGGCGGCGCGGCTGCTCGGGTGGCAGGACCGCGTCGGGACGCTCGCGGCGGGGCGGCTGGCGGACGTGGTCGCGGTGCCAGGGGACCCGCTGCAGGACATCACGGTCACGCAGCGGGTGAGCTTCGTGATGAAGGGGGGCGTGGTGTACGTGCAGAACGGGGTCGCGACGGCGGTGGCGACGCGGTAGGCATTGCCCCTCCACCTCTGGTCCTCCGCGGCCTACGCGATCCCGCTGCCGGAGGGCCACCGCTTCCCGATGGCGAAGTACGCGCTGCTCCGCGACGGCGTGCTCGCGGCGGGGCTCGTTCCGCCGGAGCGGATGCACGACCCGCCGCGCGCGCCGGTCGACGATCTGCTGCTCGTGCACACGCCGGAGTACGTCGGGCAGATCACCGACGGCACGCTGCCTAACGCCGAGCAGCGCCGCATTGGCCTGCCCTGGTCGCCGCTGTTCGTCGAGCGCGCGTACCGTGTGGTGCGGGGCACGTGCGAGGCGGCCGAGGCCGCGCTGCAGTACGGCGTCGCGATGAACCTCGCGGGCGGGACGCACCACGCCTTCCCCGACCGTGGCGAGGGGTTCTGTACGTTCAACGACGTCGCCGTCGCGATACGCCGGCTGCAGCGCGTGGGGCACGTGCGTCGTGCGTGTGTGATCGATCTGGACGTGCATCAGGGGAACGGCACGCACGCGTGCTTCGCGGGCGACCCGGACGTGTACACGTTCTCGATGCACGGGGCAAAGAACTTCCCGTTTCACAAGGTGCCTGGCACGCTCGACGTCGAGCTGGCGGACGGGACGGCGGATGCGGAGTACCTCGCCTTGTTAGGCGCGCACCTGCCGCGCGTGCTGCGCGATGCCGCGCCGGACCTCGTCGTCTACCTCGCCGGCGCTGACCCGCACGCGGGGGACCGGCTGGGGCGGTTGCAGCTGACGTTCGAGGGGTTGGTGCGGCGCGACTGGATGGTGCTGGAGGCGTGCCGCGAGGTGGGGATCCCGGTGTGCGCGACGATCGCCGGCGGCTACGGGCGCGACGTGCGCGACACGGTCGCGGTGCACGTGAACACGGTCGGGGTGGTGGCGCGGTTCGCGTGAGGGACGGCGATGCGACGGCCGAGTAGCGGCGCGCGCGGCGCCGAGCGTAGACTGCCGGCGGACCCGCGATGGAGGACCCGATGACGACGGCCGTGAAGCTGGACGCGCCCGCCCGCGCGCGCACGAACCCGCCGACGACGGCGGAGGAGCTGCAGGCGTGGTACGACGACGACCCGGGGGAGATCGTTGATGGCGTGTTCGTGCCGAAGTACCCGGACGGGGTCGTGACCGGGCCCGGTGTTGCGGACTCGATCGTCGCGGTGGACATCGGCGTGCTGGTCGCGAACCATGTGAAGCAACACCGCCTCGGCCGCGTGCTCGCCTCAGGGGCAGCAACGCGGCTGCGGCGTGCGCCCGACCTCGTGCGGTGCCCGGACAGCATGTTCGTCTCGACCGCGCGCCTCGGCGGCGGGATCTCGCGTGGCGTGCTCGAGGGCCCGCCCGACCTCGCGGTCGAGGTACGCTCTCCGAACGACCGGCCCGGCGAGGTCGGCCGGAAGATCGCGGACTACCTCGCCCACGGCGTGCGGACCGTGTGGGACGTCGACCCGGACGCGCGGACGATCACGGTGCACCGCCCCGGCGCGCTGCCGCGCGCGCTCCGGGGCGACGACGTCCTGGACTGCGGCGAGGTGCTGCCGGGCTTCCGCGTGGCGACGCGGGACGTGTTCGCCGATCTCGACCTGGACGC
>DASWUT010000474.1:0-3986 GCA_036401455.1 Gemmatirosa sp.
CTCGCTCGCCGCCGTGGGCGCGTGCGCGTCTGCGGGCGGAGCGCCCGCGGCTCCCGGCGCGGTGCCCGCGTCCACCGTGCAGCGCACGATGCAGGGCACGGCGTCCGCCGTCACCCCGGGCGGAGGCCTCGTTGGCGCACCCAACCGCGCCCCGCTCGGGAGTCGGCTCTCGGCGGCCGACGCGCGCTGGATCGACAGCGCGATCACCGCGCTGCCGCTGCGCGACCGCGTCGCGCAGCTCGTCACGGTGTGGGTGCTCGGCGATTACGTCAACCGCGACGACCCGGCGTTCGTGCAGATCCGGCGCTGGATCGGTACGGAACACGTCGGCGGAGTGATCATGTCGCTCGGATCACCGCTCGAGGTCGCCGCGAAGATCAACGCGATGCAGCGCCTCGCGCTCGCGACGCCCTCGCGCCTCCCGCTCCTCGTCTCGAGCGATCTCGAGCCCGGGCTCGGCCGCTTCGAAGGGGGCGTGTTCGTGCCGCAGCTCTGGAGCGCCGGCACGGCGACCGTACTCCCGACGAACATGGCCGTGGGGGCGACGGGGCGGGCCGAGGACGCGGAGGCGGTCGGACGCGTGGTGGCGGAGGAGGCACGAGCGGCCGGCGTTCACGTCGTGTTCGCGCCGGACGCGGACGTGAACAACAATCCCGCCAACCCGGTCATCAACGTCCGCTCGTTCGGGGAGGATCCGCAGGCCGTCGCGCGGATGACCGCCGCGTTCATCCGTGGCGTGCAGGGCGAGGGCGTCGCCGCGGTGGCAAAGCACTTCCCCGGACACGGTGACACCGACGCCGATTCGCATATCGCGCTACCGGTGGTGCGGAGCGACCGCGCACGACTCGACAGCGTCGAGTTCGTGCCCTTCCGCGCGGCGATCGCGGCCGGTGTCGCCGGAGTGATGACGGCACACCTCGCGCTCCCCGCGGTGCAGGGTGACACGGGGGAGCTCACCGGCGTGCCGGCCACCCTGTCGCCGCGCGTGATGACGGGCCTGCTCCGCGACACGCTGCACTTCACCGGGTTGACCGTCACCGACGCGCTCACGATGGAGGGCATCGGCCACGGCTTCTCCGTCGAGCGCGCGTGTCCGCTCGCCGTCGCGGCGGGCGACGACCTGCTGCTGATGCCGACCGACGTCGCGCGATGCGTCGACGCCGTGGTCGCCGCGGTCGGCCGCGGCACGATCGCGCCGGACCGGATCGACGCGGCATTGCGCCGGCTGCTCACGCTCAAGGCGCAGACCGGAGCGCTTGCCCGTCCGATCGTCGACCTCGAGTCGCTGCGCGACGTCGTCGGCGCACCAGCGCACTGGGCCCTCGCACGCGACGTGGCGGCACGGGCGGTGACCCTGCTCCGCGACTCGGCGCAGCTCGTGCCCGCGCGCAGCGCGCGATCGATAGCCGCTGTGGTCTATGCGCCGGACAACGAGCTGACCGCCGGGCAGAGCTTCCTCGCCGAACTCGGAGGCGATGGACGAGCGGTGCGAACATACCGGATCTCGCCGCGGTCGTCGCCAGCGGCGCTCGACAGCATCGGCGCGGCCGCGTCGACGGCGGATCGGCTCGTCGTCATGACCTACACGCGCACGTTCGAGGGGAACGGACGGCTCGCGATCCCGGCGCACGTCGCGGCGTGGATCGATCGTGAGGCGATCGCGACGCATCGCGTCGTCGTCGTGGCCGCCGGCAACCCCTACGTGATCCGACAGTTTCCACACGTCGGCACGTACCTCGTGACCTACGGGCGGGGCGACGCGCTGGAGCGCGCGTCCGCCCGCGCCGTCCTCGGTCGGGCACCGATCACGGGGCGCGTGCCGGTCTCGCTCCCCGGGTACTTCGCGCGCGGCGACGGCCTGACGCGCGACGCCACGACGGCGAGCGCCGCGACGGCCACGCCCGGCGGAGCGCGCGAATGAGGCGCGCCGCCGTCGCCGCGCTCGCGACCGCCGTGGCGGTCGTCGGGCATCGCGTCGATGCACAGCCCGCGCGCGGCGCGGCGCTCGCGAGCCCGCATGCGCGCACGGCCGTCGCGGACAGCATGCAGGCCGTGCTCGCGCGTGCCGTCGCCGACAGCGCGTTCCCCGGTGCATACGCGGTCGTGGGCGACGCGGCCGGCACGATGGTCGGCTACGGCGCCGGTCGGATCGACTGGACCGCGAGCGCGCCGCGTCCGGACTCCGCGACGCTCTGGGATCTGGCGTCGCTGACGAAGGTCGTCGGCACGACGTCGGCGATGCTGCAACTGGTCGCGGCGGGTCGCGTCGTGCTCGACAGTCCCGTCGTACACTACCTCCCGACGTTCGCGCCGGCCGACGCGCCCGAGAAGACGCGGATCACGGTGCGGCACCTCATGACGCACAGCTCCGGCATGCCGGCGTGGCGCCCGCTGTACAAGGAGGCGACCGACCCCGCGTCCGCCCTCGCCCTCGCGCTCGCGACGCGCCCGGACACCGCGCCCGGCGTGCGCTACGTATACAGCGACCTCAACTTCATCACGCTCGGTGCGCTCGTCGCGCACGTGACGGGCGAGCCGCTCGACGCGTACCTCCAGCGGCACGTCTTCGAGCCGCTCGGGATGCGCGACACGCGCTACCTGCCGCCCGCGTCCGAGCTACCGCGCATCGCGCCGACCGAGTACGACCCGTGGCGCCAGCGCAAGCTGCGCGGCGAGGTGCATGACGAGAACGCCGCGGCGTTAGGCGGCGTCTCGGGTCACGCGGGGCTGTTCTCGACCGGCGCCGACCTCGCGCGCCTCGCACGCGCGTACCTGAACGGCGGGGTCCTCGACGGTCGCCGCGTGTTCGATTCGGCCACGGTCGCGCTGTTCACGCGCGCGCAGGACACCGCCGTGTCGCGGCGCGCGCTCGGCTGGGAGACGCCGACGGGCGGCAACTCGGCCGGGCACTATCTATCGCGCCGCGCGTTCGGGCACACCGGATTCACGGGCACCTCGATGTGGATGGATCCCGGGCGCGGCCTGTACGTCATCCTTCTCACCAACCGCGTCAACCCGACCCGGATGAACACGAAGATCGGGGCGGTGCGCGTCGCCCTCGCCGACGCGGTGCTGCGCGCGCTCGGCGCGTCACCGACCATCTCCTCTCCCCCGCCCCTCACCGCGCGCTGACGATGTCCACCGGAGCCAACCTCGGGACCGTCGACTGGCTGATCGTCGCCGCGTACTTCCTCCTCTCGACCGTCATCGGCCTCGTCTTCACGAAGCGCGGGGGCGAATCGCTCAGCGAGTACTTCATCGCGGGGCGCGCCGTGCCGTGGTGGCTCGCCGGCGCGGCGATGGTCGCGACGACGTTCGCCGCCGACACGCCGCTCGTCGTCACCGGACTCGTCGCCGCCAACGGCGTCGCAGGCAACTGGCTCTGGTGGAACATGGTGATGAGCGGCATGCTCACCGTGTTCTTCTTCGCCCGTCTGTGGCGACGGGCGAACGTGATGACCGACGTCGAGTTCGCCGAGGTGCGGTACGCGGGGAAGCCGGCCGCGGTGCTGCGCGGGTTCCGCGCGCTCTACCTCGCGATCCCGATCAATCTGATCATCCTCGGCTGGGTGACGCGGGCGATGATCAAGATCCTCACGATCTCGTTAGGCCTGCACCCGGTCACGATCGCCGGGACGACGGTGTCGGGCGACGTGATCGCGGTCGGGCTCTGCTTCGTGGCGACCGTTGCCTACTCTGCCGCGGCGGGCATGTGGGCCGTGCTCTGGACGGACCTCGTGCAGTTCGTCATCAAGATGAGCGCGGTGATCGTGCTCGCGCTCTATGCCGTCGACAAGGTCGGCGGGATGGACGCGCTCAAGCGCGGACTCACGGCGCATTTCGGCAGCGAGAGCGCGGCGATCTCGGTGCTACCGGTTCGGCTCGGCCCCGGTGGGCTCGAGGCCTACCCGTGGATGCCGCTCCTTGCGCTCGGCGTGTTCCTCTCGGTGCAGTGGTGGGCCGCCTGGTACCCGGGCGCGGAGCCG
>DASWUT010000475.1:0-4359 GCA_036401455.1 Gemmatirosa sp.
AACAACTCGTCGCGCAACTCGCCGTTCCGCGAGAACCTGGGATTCGGCAAGATCACCTACGTGCCGGGCTCGACGCAGCAGTTCGAGGTCTCGGGCGACATCCGGAACGAGGTCGACACGCGCGGCTTCGGCGGGCAGTTCGGCGACGTCTTTCGCGCCTACAGCGGCGGTGAGAACCACCGCAACGACGTCTACACGGGACGGGTGAAGCACTCGTACTTCGGCAACGACTGGACCAACGAGGCCCTGTTCAGCTACCAGCACTACCTCTGGAACCAGGACCCGATCGACTTCACGACCCCGGCCCAGGTCTCGTACGGCGAGTACTGGATCGGCGGCGACGACGCCGCACAGAACCTGAAGCAGAATCGTGCCTCGCTGCGCAACGACTTCACCTATACGGGGTTCCATCGCGGCGGCGATCACGTCATCAAGGTGGGCGCGAACTACGACCTCACGCACTACGACCTCGACAAGCAGCTGAACGAGAACCCGACGTACGTCTACAACTCCAGCAACAACTACCAGTTCCCGGTGCAGGCCATCTACGGCGTCGGCAACGGCGACATCAAGCAGAACAACAACCAGTTCGGTGCCTACGCGCAGGACACCTGGAACCCGACCCGGCGGCTCACCGTCGACCTGGGGATCCGGTGGGACGTGGAGACCGGGATGTTCAACCGCGGGTACGTCACGCCGCAAGCGGTGCGCGACTCGATCACGGCGTACAACAGTCAACTGTTCGTCAAGGTCGACCCGAACCGTTACTTCACGAACGGAACGCAGCGCAAGCTCTTCCTCGGCGGGTTCCAACCGCGGATCGGCGCGTCCTACGCACTCGATCAGGCGGGGCGTACGACGGTGTTCGCCAGCGCTGGCATCTTTTACGACCGCATCCCGTTCAACTCCACGCTCGACGAGTCGTACCGCGCGCAACACCCGATCTACAACGTCAACTTCAGCGCGAACGGCGCGGGTGGCACGGTCAAGTGGGACACGACCCTGTTCACGCGCGCGGGGCTGAATGCACTGATCAACTCCAAGAGCCCGCCCGCGCGCGAGGTCTACCTGCTGCCCAACGATCTGAAGCCGCCCCGGTCCGACATGGTCAGCGTCGGCGTGCGGCAGGACTTCGGCGCGTTCAACGGCTCGCTCACCTACAACGGGACGCGGAGCTACAACGGGCTGAGCTTCGAGTGGGCGAACCTGGGCTACAACCCGGCGACGAACGACTGCTGTCTCACGGCGAACCTCCCCGCGTACCAGAACGTCCTCGTCGGCAACAACGGCGTGCGTACGTGGTACGACGCCCTGCTCGCGCGCATCGACAAGCCGTATCGGAACGTCGGCGGATACGGCTGGGGCGCCGGGCTCGCCTACACGCTCGCCAAGGCGGACGCAGAAGGGGGCGACCTGTTCAGCTTCCCGCAGGTGGACACGTACGGGAACACGCGGCACCCGATCGCCGACGATCGGCGGCATCAGTTCGTCTTCAACTTCGTCACCGACGTGCCGTACCTGTTCGGCGTGCAGTTCAGCGGGCTGGCGCAGCTCGCCTCGGGCTTGCCGTACAACAAGACGGAGTTCGTTCCGCTCGCGGCGGGCAACGGCAACCAGCGTGTGATCCTCGGACGCGAGCGGACGCCGTGGTTCAAGAACCTCGACGTGCGACTGCGGAAGGATTTCGTCAGCGTGCGCGGGAACCGCATCGGCGTGACGGGATCGCTGTTCAACGTGTTCAACACGCAGAACCTCGGCGGCTACGGCGACCAGAACTACGCCAACCCGGGCACGACGCCCGGGTCGACCGTGCTCAACCCGAACTTCGGCAAGGCCGACAACGTGATCTCCGACCCGCGCCGCTTCCAGCTCGGCCTGAACTACGACTTCTGAGCCGGCCGACGTTGCGTACGCGTACAGCCGTGGCGGCGGGGCTCGCGCTCGCCGCCGCCGGCCCCGCCCGCGCCCGCGCCCAGCCGCCGGGTCGCCCGTACGCGCCGAACGCCGCCGAGCGCGCCCTCGCCGACACCCTCGCCCGCCGCACCTTCGACTGGTTCTGGGAGACCACCGACCCCGCCACCGGCCTCACCCCCGATCGCTGGCCCACCAAGAGCTTCTCCAGCATCGCCGCCGTCGGCTTCGCCCTTACCGCCTACCCGATCGGCGTCGAGCGCGGCTGGATCCCGCGCGACTCCGCGCGCGCGCGCACCCTCACCACGCTGCGGTTCTTCTGGACCGCCCCGCAGGGCCCCGACGCGCAGGGGACTGCGGGATACCGCGGCTTCTTTTACCACTTTCTCGACATGCGGACCGGCCGTCGCTTCGGCCACGTCGAGCTGTCGACGATCGACACCGCGCTGCTGTTGGGCGGCGTGCTCGCCTGCCGCGAGTACTTCGACCGCGACGACCCCGCCGAGCGCGAGATCCGCGCCCTCGCCGATTCGCTCTCGCGTCGCGTCGACTGGCGCTGGGCGCAGGACGGGCGCCCGCTCGTCACGATGGGCTGGCGCCCCGAGGCCGGCCCCGACGCGAACGCGCGCGGCTTCCTCGGCAGCGACTGGTTCGGCTACACCGAGGGGATGCTCCTCTACGCGCTGGCCCTCGGCTCGCCGACGCACCCCGTCGGTCCCGCGGCCTGGGAGGAGTGGACCCGCACCTACCGATGGGACACGTTCCACGGCCAGCGCTACGTGCAGTTCGCGCCCCTCTTTGGCCACCAGTACTCGCACGTGTGGATCGATTTCCGCGGCATTCGCGACGCGTACCTGCGCGGCCGCGCGGCGAGCGACCCCGGGCTCGACTACTTCGAGAACTCGCGCCGCGCCGTCCTCGCGCAGCGCGCCTACGCGACGGCCAACCCCGGCGGCTGGCGCGACTACGGGCCCGACGCGTGGGGCCTCACCGCGAGCGACGGGCCGCTCGACTCCACCATCGCCGTCGACGGGCGCGCGCGCACGTTCCACACGTACTGGGCGCGCGGCGCGGGCGCCGACGAGGTGAACGACGACGGCACGCTCGCCCCGACCGCCGTCGGCGGGAGCGTCCCGTTCGCGCCCGAGGTCGCGTTGCCCACGCTCGTCGCCATGCGGCGCGCGTACGGCGCGGCGCTGTTCGGCCGCTACGGCTTCGTCGACGCGTTCAACCCCACGCTCCGTACCCCCGGGCCGCGCGTGACACAGGGGCGCATGGTGCCCGGCGTCGGGTGGTTCGACACCGATTACCTCGGAATCGACCAGGGACCCATTCTCGCCATGCTCGAGAACTATCGTTCAGGCTTCGTGTGGCGGATGATGCGCAGAAACCCGGACATCACGCGCGGGCTGTGCCGCGCGGGTTTCACGGGCGGATGGCTGGAGAGCAGATGTTAGGCGACGTGCTGCCGGCCGAACTCGAACGTGTGGAGACGACTGTGACGAAGTGGAAAGCAGCGCTCAGGACGCCCCCGATCTGCGCCGCACTCGCGCTGCTCGTCGCGGGGGCCGTCTCCGCCGCGTCTGCCCAACGCCGGCCCGTCTCGCCCGAGCGCGCGGCCCGCGTCGCCGATTCCGTCCTCGCCCTCCTCTCGCTCGACGAGAAGGTCGGCCAGCTGGTGCAGTCGCCGGGCGGGCGCGACCAGACCGGCCCGACCGCCCCGTCCGGCGGCGAGGATGCCGTGCGGGCCGGGCGCGTCGGTTCGTTCCTCAGCTTCTGGGGCGCGGACGCCACGCGCCGCATGCAGCGCGTGGCCGTCGAGCAGTCGCCGCACCACGTGCCGCTGCTCTTCGCGATGGACATCATCCACGGCTTCCGCACGATCTTCCCCCAGCCGTTAGGCGAGGCGGCGAGCTTCGATCCCGAGCTCGCCCGGCGCGCCTCGCGAGCCGCCGCCGTCGAGGCGAGCGCGGTCGGCATCCACTGGACGTTCGCGCCGATGGTCGACATCGCGCGCGACCCGCGCTGGGGCCGCGTGGTCGAGGGTGCGGGCGAGGACCCCTACCTTGGCGCGCGCATGGCCGAGGCGCGGGTGCGGGGCTTTCAGGGCGACAGCGGGTTCACGGCGGCCACGTCGCTGCTCGCCACCGCCAAACACTTCGTCGGCTACGGCACCACCGAGGGCGGCCGCGACTACAACACCGGCGAGATCGGCGAGCGCACGCTCTGGGACGTGTACCTGCCCCCGTTCGAGGCCGCCGAGCGCGCCGGCGTGGCCACGTTCATGGCCGGGTTCAGTGCGGTCGACGGCATGCCCCCGCACGCCAACCGCTGGCTGCTCACCGACGTGCTGCGCGACCGCTGGGGATTCGGCGGCCTCGTGGTGAGCGACTGGGACGGCGTCGGCGAGCTGATCCCGCACGGCGTCGCCGCCACGCGCGCCGACGC
>DASWUT010000476.1:0-3286 GCA_036401455.1 Gemmatirosa sp.
CCTGTCCTTATAGGCGTTCAACATCACGGCCTTGCCCGGCTCGTTATACAGCTGTGCGGTGTCGCGCTCGATGAGCAGCTTGTCCGCGATCGTGACCGAGAAGTACTGCTGGAGGTCGTGCACGTACTGCGATTCTTCGCCGAACCACAGCCTCCGCACGCCCGAGTGCGTGCCGTCGCAGCCGAGCACCAGGTCGAACGCGCGCCCCGCCGCCGTCTTGAACACGACATCGACGCGATCCGTCTCGCCGCCTTCCGCGTGGCGCAGCCCGACCACGCGGTCCCCGAACCGGATCTCGCAGCGACCCCGCACGGTGTCGAGCAGGATGCGCATCAGCACGTCGCGCTCGATCTCGTAATCGTCGTCGGGCGGCGGCTCACCGTCCGCCCGCAACTCCAAGCTGCGGACGGTGCGGTCGTCGGCGGTCTTGAAGTCCCACCGCTTCAGGCTCAGTCGGTTCGCCCGGACCTCGTCGAAGATTCCCATCCGCTTGACCACGTCGATGGTGGCCCCACGGATGTTCACCGCGGTGCCGCCGGTCCGGATCCCGGGGGCGGCCTCCGCGACGGTGACATCGTAGCCCAGTTGGTTCATCCAGTAGGCGGACGCGAGCCCCGCGAAGCCCGCCCCCGCGACCAGCACGGTCGTACCGCCGTTGCCCTTCGGAGCACCCATCCACCGTTCCTCCGCTCCCTCGCGCTCCGCCGCGGAGCGACACGCGCGAACGTTATACCTGGTACAACAATTGTCAATGAAACGTTGACTTGGTATAACACAACCCCGACACTGGACCCGTCGGCGACGCCGACGCTGGCTCCACGCCCGCTACACTGCCGACCCATGGGACAGCGACGCGAGAGCAAGAAGCGCGAGACGCGGCAGCGGATCTCGGACGTGGCGACCGCCCTCTTCTACGCGCGCGGCTTCGACGCGGTGACGGTCGACGAGATCGCCACCGCCGCAGGGGTGTCGAAGATGACGGTCTTCAACCACTTCGCGCGCAAGGAGGAGCTCATCCTCGACCGCGAGGACGAGCTGAAACTGCTGCCCTTCCGGCACGCGCTGCGCGCGCGGCCCGCGGGCCAGTCGCCGGTCGACGCGCTCCGCACCCTCGTCCGGCAGATGAGCGCAGAGAAGCACCCGCTCTCCCACGTCACCGCTCAGGCGGCCGCCTGGTGGCGCGTCGTCGAGGAGAGCCCGGCGCTCAAGGCGCGGCTCCGCGAGCTCGCCGACGAGGCGGCCCAGGGGCTCGCGGTCGAGCTGGCGGACAAGAAGCCGGACGGCTCCGCGCGACTGGCCGCCGGCCTGATCGTCCTGACGGTGCGCACCGCGCGCGAGGAGGCAATCGGCCTGGTCGCGCGCGGCGCGTCGGCGAAGCGGGCGAATGTCGCGTTCCTCGCCCTGGTGGAGCGCGGCCTGGCGGGGGTCGATCAGCTGCTGACCCGCACCGACGAGTGAGGCCCCTCCGCAAGCGCCGCGATCGTCCGACGGCGGTAGTGATGAGCTCGGTAGGACGGGAGGACGTCGTCAAGTCGACCGTGCGACGGCCAGCCTGCATGGTGCTCGGGGGGGGGCGCGCCGTTCCGGCGGTGGTCGCGGTCGGCATCAGGTCGGACCGCGCGGCGTGCCGGGCGCGTGCCGGGCGCGTGCCGGGCGTGCCGGATGGCGCAGTGCTCGGCCGCCGCGCCGAACTTGGAGCAGCGCACCATGCGTTCGCGCCTCGACATGGTGACCGTGCAGGCGCTCAGCGCGCGGCCCGCGCGGGGAGGGTTCCGGTATGGATCTGGATCGACGCGAGTTCCTGACGGGCGCCACGGCTCTCGCCGCTGCTGGCCCGGCAGCTTGGATTGCCAGCCCGCACTTCCGCCCCGGCCCCGGCGCGTGTGTACGGTCTGATCGGGAAAGTGACCGCGGTCGCAGGCCAGCGGGACGCCCTCGCCGCCCTCCGCATCGGAGGGGACTCAGGCCATGCCGGGCTGCCTGAGCTACGTCGTTGCCACGGACCCGGCCGAGGCGGACGCGATCTGGGTGACCGAGGTTGTGGGACCGCGAGGCGAGCCACGACGCGTTGCTGTTCTCGACGGGGTCCCTGACGGCTACCGCGCAATGAACGACCGCGAGGCCACCACAGTTCGGATCGTGCCCTGAGCGGCCGACGCCCAGCCCGCGCCTCGAACGCCCCACGAGGCCGCCCCCGTCGGCGGCGCCGACGGGGAAGGTCAACGCGGGCACCGCGACGACCGTCTAGCGGTTCGCCGGCGGGTAGAGCGGCGCCGGGCACGGCCTGCCGGCCCTGCTCGGGCTGCTGCAGTCGATCGGCGCCGCGCCGACGGGGTAACGGCAACCTGGTTGTTGAGAAGCGCGCCGGTACGTCCCGAAGCGGTTAGGCTCTACCGGCGGCGTCGCACCCCGGTGACGACCGCCCGCGGCGCCGCGCGCTTGCGCAGCGCCGCAGCACTCGCCCCCGATCGGCGGCCACGCCGCAGGAGCCGTGGATGGACCCCAGGATGGAAGACCTGCGCGCGGACGGGTCCCCGGCCCGGCCGGCGCGCGAGCCCGCGTTCACCGACACGGTGCAGATCGGGATCGTCGTGCGCGACCTGGACGCGACGCTGCGGCGCTACGCCGACGCGTACGGGATCGGCCCGTGGGAGCTCCACGAGTTCACGCCGGCGAGCGCGCCGGACCTGCGCGAGTACGGCCGGCCGGCCGCGCGCTCCTGGCGGTTGGCGGTCGCCATGGTGGGCCGGGTGCAGTGGGAATTGATCGAGCCGCTCGACGGCGAGAGCGTCTACGCGCGCTTCCTCGCCGAAAAGGGCGAGGGCGTGCACCACATCGCCGTCGCCACGCCGAGTTTCGAGGATGTCGTGGCGGGGCAGGCCCGGCGCGGCGACGCGCTCGTGCTCGAGGGCACGTTTAGCGGCACCAGGGTCGCGTACCTTCCGACCGACCGCGCGCTCGGCGTGCTCCTCGAGGTGTTCAGCGGTCCCCCGGCGCCGCGCGAGTAGCGACGACAGAGGACACGAGGCGACCGGGCCGCCCGGCGCCCCGGCGCCCGGCGCGGTGGCGCGAGGCCCTCGACCGGCACGCAACGCGGCGCCGACATCGCAGGTGACCGCCTGTGATCGTGGAGGGTGCAGGGGACGACCAGGGTCCTTTCTCGGACGGGATTCCGGCGTATCGAAAATGTCCACCGGGCCTAACGTGAGACGCGAGGGCTGATCCGCATAACCGATGGGTTCTGCGCGTCTCAGCGCCGCCGCGCGGGGGCTGGCGGCGCCGGCTC
>DASWUT010000477.1:0-4089 GCA_036401455.1 Gemmatirosa sp.
TCGCGTTCGGGGTCGCTCGACATCGAGAACGGCCTCGGCGTCGCGCCGGCGGCGGGGAGGGACGCGCGCGCGTGGGTAGTCCGGCGCGCGCGGTGTGGGTGCAACATGCGCCAATATGTACGTCGGTGCGCCGCGCGAAAGGTCAGCGCGCCAGCGCGGCCGCGCGTCACCGATCGGCGGTGCTCCGGTGTACCGCGCGAGAGACGCGCCGGTCCGTGACGTCTTCGTCATCTCGCGGGCCGTGCCCGGGTCGGCGCGGGGCAGGCGGACTGTGCCTAACGCACGTGACCGGCTCACGACCCGGCGGCCGCGGTCGTCGTCGCGCGCGCGCGGTCGCCCCATCGCGCAAACCAGCTGCGTACGTAGAGCTGCGTGCGCAGGAAGTTGGACGGCGTGCTCGAGGTGCCGTGGTACTCGTTGTTCATGCGCACCATCGCCGTGGGCACGCCGCGCATCTTGAGCGCGCGGTAGAACTCCTCGCTCTGCGGGATCGGCGTGCGCAGGTCGAGCACGCCGGTCATCAGGAGCGTGGGCGTCGTCACGTGGCCGACGTACATGATCGGCGAGCGACGCAGGTACTCGCTCGGGTCCTCCCAGAACGGCTTCTCGAAGTTGTCGTACCACGCCGCGCCGTCGGTCTGGCCGACGAAGCTGATCCAGTTGATCACCGGGCAGAGCGACGCTGCCGCGGCGAAGCGCTGGGTGTGGCCGACGATCCACGCCGTGAGCACCCCACCCCCCGAGCAGCCGTAGACGTAGAGCGACTTCGGGTCGACGTAGCCCCGACCGAGGACGGTATCGACGCCGGCCATGAGGTCGTCGAAGTCGCCGCCGGGGTAGGCGTTCTTGATCATGTTCGTGAACGCCATGCCGTACCCGGTGCTTCCACGCGGGTTGGTATAGAGCACGACGTACCCGTTGGCCGCGTGGTCCTGCCGCGCGAAGCTGAAGCCGACGTTGTACATCGCTTGCGGGCCGCCGTGGATGTCGAGGATGAGCGGATACTTGCGCGACGGATCGAAATCCGGCGGTTTGACGATCCAGCCCTGGACGCGCACGCCATCGGTCGACGTGTACCACACCTCCTCGGTGGTCGCGAGCTGCTTGCCGGCGAGCACGTCCTCGTTGACGTTGGTCAGCTGCGTGAACGTGGACGAGGCGCCGGTGCGCGGGAGGGCGAACGCGACGATGTCGTTGGGCTTCGTGGGCGTCGAGCGCACGGCGACCGCAGTGCCGTTGCGCGCGACGGCGCCGGTAGCGAGCACGTGCGTGCCGCTCGTCAGCATGCGCGGCGACCCAGCCGGCGAGGTCACGTACAGGTTGCGCGCGCCCTCGCTCTCGACGTCGAAGTAGAGCTGATCGCCATCGAGCGACCAGAACGCGTTGGCGACCGGCCGGTCGAGCGTGCCCGAGACGACGTGCGGATTGCTGCCGTCGGCGTTCATCACCCGCAGCTTGGTGTCGGGCGAGGCGGAGTGGTCGGTCGAGTCCGCGCTCGAGTAGGCGATGTAGCGGCCGTCGGCAGAAAAGAGCGGGTTGGCGTTCGAGCCGGAGCCCTGCGTCAGCTGCCGCAGTTCGCCGGTCTCGATGTTGGCGAGGTAGATCTGCGAGCGACGGAAGGCGCGCTCCCAGTCGGGCACGCGATTGGCCGAGAACGCGACCCACTTGCCATCGCCAGCGAAGCTCGGCGGCGAGTAGTTGTAGTCGCCGGTGGTGATCTGACGCGCCGTGCCGCCGTCGGCCGAGATCACGAACACGTGCTTGTAGGCGTCGTCGGTGTAGCCGATGCGGTCGGCGCGGTAGTTGAGGCGCGTGACGACCTTCGGTGGTTCGGTCCACTTCGCACCTTTTGGCGGTGCGGGCATCGCGATCTTCCAGTCGTCCTTCACGGGCACGTTCATCGTGAAGGCGATCGCGCGCCCGTCCGGCGACCAGGTGAGCGCAGACGGCGTTTCGGTAACATGGGAGATCTGCGTCGTCGCGCCCTCGGCGTCCATCCACCGTACGAAGATCTGCGGCGTGCCGCCGGGTTCACCCTTGGCCGTGTAGGCGATGCGCCGTCCGTCGGGGGACCACTTTGCGTCGCCGCCCTGCGCGAGCGCGCGTGCGTGGGAACCGTCGACGTTCATCAGCCAGAGCGCCGTCTCCCACTTGTCATTGATCTTGTCGACCCAGCGGCGCGTGTAGAGGATCCGCGTCCCATCGGGCGAGACCTGCGGGGTCTGCACGTCGGTCCAGTCGAGGTACTGCTCGAGCGCGAGATGGCGGCTCGGATGCACGGCGGTCGCCGGCGCGGTGGCAGGCGTCGCGACCGCCGTCGGTACCTGACCGCGCGCGAACGGGGCAGCGGCGAGGGCGAGCGAGCAGCAGGCCAGGAAGGCGGAACGACGGGTGCGCATGCGAGGCTCCTCGAAGGGGCGGGGTGGAACGACATTCGAGTGTACGGCCACCCCGTGTACGGCCACCCTGGCGCTGGCGCTGACGGCGATATTGTGCGCCATGGACATCCTCGTCGTGAACCAGGCCGAGGTCGCCACGCTCCTGCCGATGCCCGAGTGCATGGAGGTGATGGCGGACACCCTGTGCGCGCTCGCGGGGGGCGACGCGACGCTTCCGCTCCGGACGGTGCTCCGTCTGGCCGACGGGCGGAGCGCGTTCGCGACGATGCCCGCCGCGCTCGCCCGCCCCGCGGCACTCGGCGTCAAGGTGATCACGGTGTTTCCCGGGAACGAGGGCACGCGGCTGGATTCGCACCAGGGCGCGGTGCTGCTGTTTGAGGCCGATCAGGGACGAATGCTCGCCGTCATGGACGCGAGCGCGATCACGGCGATCCGCACCGCGGCCGTCTCGGGCGTCGCGACGCGCGCCCTCGCGCGCGCGGACGCGACCGACCTCGCGATCCTCGGCGCGGGCGTGCAGGCGGCGACGCATCTGGAGGCGATGCGCCTCGCGCGGCCGATCGCGCGCGTGCGCGTCTGGAGTCGCACCGCGGCGCGCGCCGAGGCGTTCGCGCGACAGGCGGCGGCGCGGTCCGGCCTGCGAGTCGAGGCGGTGGAGTCGGCGGAGGCAGCCGTTGATGGCGCCGACGTGGTGTGCACGACCACGGCCGCGCGCGAGCCGGTCCTGCGCGGCGCGTGGCTCGCGCCGGGCGCGCACGTGAACGCGATCGGCGCGAGTGTCGCGACGGCGCGCGAGCTGGACGCCGCGGCGGTGCGGCGCGCGCGGCTCTACGTCGACCGCCGTGAGTCCGCACTCGCCGAGGCCGGCGACTTTCTGCTCGCGCGGGCGGAGGGTGCGGTGGACGACGCGCACATCGTCGGCGAGCTCGGGGAGGTGCTCACGGGCCGCGTCGAGGGACGTCGTGCTCCGGACGAGATCACGCTGTTCAAGTCGCTCGGACTCGCCGTCGAGGACGTCGCCGCCGCGGCGCACGTTCATGCGCGGGCAGTCGCGACCGGGGCGGGAACGCGCGTCGCGTTAGGCGGCGAGCGCGCGGACGCGTGAGGCGCGGGCCGTGAAGCGGACGGAGCGTCTCGCCACCGCCACCGCGCCCGACGGAACGGTGCTCACGCTGACGCGCCACGACGGCGCGTACCGGATCCAGGCCGGCGGCGTCGAGCTGATGTCGACGCGCCACTCGCATTCGGAGGAACGTTTCGCCGAGCTCGTGTGCGCGCCGCTGCGGGAGGTGCCGGGCGCGCGCGTGCTGATCGGCGGTCTCGGGCTCGGGTTCACGCTGCGGGCGGCCCTGCGGGCGCTCGCGGGGGACGCCCAGGTCGTCGTCGCGGAACTCGTCGCCGCGGTGATCGAGTGGAACGGAAACGCCGAGTACGGGCTCGCGGCCGACGCGCTGGCCGACGCACGCGTGACCGTGCGCCACGCGGACGTGGCCGACGTGCTGCGCGAATCGCTGCGCGCGTTCGATGCCATCCTGCTCGACGTCGACAACGGAGCCGAGTCGCTGACGACCGCGGGGAACGCGAGGCTGTACCGCGACGCCGGGATTCGCGCGGCGGCGGGCGCGCTGCGGCCCAACGGCCGGCTCGCGTACTGGTCGGCGGGGGCGGACCCCGCGTTCGAGACGGCGCT
>DASWUT010000478.1:0-4725 GCA_036401455.1 Gemmatirosa sp.
CAGCCGCCGGCGTCGCGCGGCATCGCGAAGCTTCGCACGTGTGGAATCGACTCGATCCGCCCGTCCGCGAGCGCGACCACGGCGAGCGACGGCGATGGCGGCACGCGCCGCTTCTCGCGCCGCGCGCGGTCGAACTCCGCCTGCGGCGCGTAGGTCAGCGCGGCCACCACGCGGCCGTCGGCCGAGAACACCGGAGGCGGCGCGGTGAACCCGGAATCGACGTTCACCGCGAGCTGCGGCCGGCCGACGAACCCGCGCGGCACGCGGTACTCCGCCGCGCCGTGCGTCGCCCGCACGACGAGCGGCCCGTCGCCGACCTCGGGTACGATCGTGAACGCGACCCATCGTCCGTCGCGCGCGAGCGTGGTGCCTTGCACGGTCATCCAGCGATCGTAGTCCGCCTGCGTCAGCGGCCGCGGAGCCCCCCCGCGCGCGGCGGTCGCCTGAGCGGCAACGAGCGACGGGGTGCTCGCGGCCGTCGCACCGCCGGCGAGAACGGCAGCAAGGAGCAGGCGATCGACGCGACGGCGTCGGACGAAACGGAGCATGGCAACGAAGGATGCACTCGGTGAGGCAGCGGCGCGCCGCATGGCGCGACCGTTCGTGTACGCACCCGGTCACCGCCGCGCTGTCAGCGCGCGTCACGCCCTGGCGTGCTTGTCGGGCGTGTCTCTCAGCGCTAAGGTACGTGCGGCGGCCGCGGCCGCCGCTGCGGCGCGCTCGCGCGGTTCGCGTTCTCGCGCACGATGTACCCTCCCGCCCGGCGGCCGCGTTCCGCCCGGGCGATTTGCGTTTGGTTCTTGCGTCGCTCGCCGTTCGCGTTCACGCCGCCACCCGCGCCGCACCCCGCCGACCGATGCCCAACACCTATTCGTCGTCCGAGTCGCCGAAGCCAATCGCGATCTTCCACGAGCACCCGGACTGGTTTCGCCCACTGTTCGCCGAGCTCGACCGGCGCGGCACCGCGTACGTCCGGCTCGACGCCGCCTCGCATTCGTATGACCCGGGCGAAGCCGAGGCGCCGTACGCGGCCGTGTTCAACCGGGCGTCGCCCTCGGCCTACCTGCGCGGCCGCGTGAACACGACGTACTACACGCTCGACTGGATGCGCCACCTCGAGCGGATCGGCGTGCCCGTCGTCAACGGGTCGCGCGCCTACGCGATGGAGCTGACGAAGGCCGGACAGCTCGACCTGCTCGCCTCGCTCGGACTCGCCTACCCGCGCGCCCGCGTCGTCAACAGCGGCGCGGCCGCGCTCGCCGCCGCGGACGCGCTTCGCTACCCCGTGCTCATCAAGGCGAACGTCGGCGGTAGCGGTGCCGGCATCGTCGAGTACGGATCGCGCGACGAGCTCGCCGCCGCGGTCGCCTCCGACGCGCTCGACTTCGGCGTCGATGGCACCGCGCTCGTGCAGGAGCGCGCGCCGCTTCGCGACGGCCGCATCACGCGCGTCGAGACGTTAGGCGGCAAGTTCCTCTACGCGATCAACGTCTACCCCGCGGGCGACTTCAACCTCTGCCCCGCCGACGCCTGCCAGACCACCGGTGGCGCCGAGCTGTCGCGCGCGGCGTGCGCGCTCGACGCGCCCAAGAACGGCATGCGCGTCGAAGGCTACACGCCGCCCGCCGCGGTCGTCGCCGCAGTCGAGTCGATCGTGCAGGCGGCCGGCATCGACGTCGGCGGCGTCGAGTACCTCATCGATGATCGGGACGGCGAGGTGTACTACTACGACGTCAACGCGCTGTCCAACTTCGTCGCCGACGCGCCGCGCGTCGTCGGCATGGACCCGTTCGCGCGCCTCGCCGACTACCTCGAGGAGCGCGCGGGGCTCGTCCACGCCGGGGCCGCGTGATGCGCTACGGCTACTGGCTTCCCGTCTTCGGCGGCTGGCTGCGCAACGTCCCCGACGAGGCGATGGAGACGTCGTGGGCGTACGCGAAGCGCCTCGCCCAACGCAGCGAGGCGATCGGCTTCGACCTCACGCTCGTCGCCGAACTGTTTTTGAACGACATCAAGGGGATCGACGCGCCCTCGCTCGACGCGTGGACGACGGCCGCCGCGCTCGCCGCGGTCACCGAGCGGCTGGAGCTGATGGTCGCGGTGCGCCCGACGTTCCACAACCCGGCGATCCTCGCCAAGCAGGCGGCCAACATCGACCGCATCAGCAACGGCCGCCTGTCCCTCAACGTCGTCTCGTCGTGGTGGGCCGACGAGGCGCGGCGCTACGGCGTCCGCTTCGACGCGCACGACGACCGCTACGCGCGCACCGCGGAGTGGCTGCACGTCGTCGACGCCGCGTGGCGCGAGCCGTCCGTACGATTCAAGGGCCGCTACTACGAAGTCGACGAAACGGTGCTCGAGCCGAAGCCGCTCGCCCTTCCGGATCGTCCGCGCCCGACCGTCTACGCCGGCGGCGAGAGCGAGGCCGCCAAGACGCTCATCAGCCGCGATTGCGACGCGTTCGTGATGCACGGCGATGGCCCGGAGCAGATCGCCCCGAAGGTCGCCGACATGCGCCGCCGCCGCGAGCACGCCGCGGTCGAGGCGACGGGCCGCGCCGACGGCCTCGCCCCGATGCAGTTCGGCGTCGCCGCGTACAGCATCGTCCGCGACACCGACGCCGAGGTCAAGCGCGAGCTCGCCCGCATCACCGACGTCGCGCCCGGGTCGCCCGGCTACCGCAACTATCAGGACTGGGTCGGCAACACGAAGCTCGAGTCCGCGCTCTCGCTCGAGGACTACTCGGTGTCCAACCGCGGCCTGCGGACGGGCCTCGTCGGCACCCCCGAGCAGATCGCCGCGCGCGTGCACGCGCTGGCCGACGTCGGCGTCGACCTGCTCCTCATCCAGTGCAGCCCACAACTCGAGGAGATGGAGCGCTTCTCCGAGCAGGTCATGCCGCTCGTCGCGCAGATGCGCGACGGAGCCGCCGCCGCCAGCGACCGGGTGGCCGTCGCGGCGTGACGGCTCAGGCGTGACGGCTCAGGCGTGACGGTCAGCAGCGCGCGTATGTTGCGGCATGCGCGCGCTGCTCAACTACTTCCTCCGCGGCGTGGCCGTGGTCGCGCCCCTTGCGGTCACGGTCTACGTCTGCTGGCGCCTCTTCTCCGCGGTCGACTCGTGGCTCGGGCTGAGCGTTCCCGGCGCGGGCTTCGCGATCACGATCGCGTTCTTCATCGTGGTCGGCTTCGTCGCCTCGACGTTCCTCGCGCGCGCGGTCCTCGGCGTGATTGAGCGCGTGCTCACGCGCCTGCCGCTCGTGCGACTGCTGTACGGCTCGACGCGGGACCTGCTCAACGCATTCGTCGGCGAGCAGCGACGCTTCGACCGCCCGGTGATCGTCGCGCTCTACCCCGAGGCCGGCGGCGAGGTGCTCGGCTTCGTCACCCAGACTGCGCTCGACCACCTCGGGCTTGCCGGCCGCGTCGCGGTCTACCTGCCGATGTCGTACAGCGTCGCGGGACACGTCGTGCTCTTTCCGGCGGAGCGCGTGCGCACCGTCGACGCGGACAGCGCGGACGTGATGGCCTTCCTCGTCTCCGGAGGCGTGACCCGGCCGGCCGCGCCGCCCACGCCACTGCTGCACGCGCTCCGGCCTAACGCTCTCCGAGGAACGCCGTCAGCGACGCGTTGACGACGTCTGGCGCGTCCGCCTGCACGAAGTGCCCCGCGCCGGGCACGCGTCGCACGCGGAGATCTGGCACCCACCGCTCCAGCCCGTCGGCGTTGCCCGACACCAGCGCCGGGTCGTTCTCGCCCCACACGACGAGCGTCGGCGCGCGCACCACATCTCCACCCGGCGGCCCGTCGCGGTCGAGCGTCGCGCGCGCGTGGCGTGCCGCCGCCCGGTAGTAGGCCAGCGCGGCCCGCAGCGCGCCCGGCGATGCGAAGGCCGCGTCGTACCGCGCATGGTCCACGTCGGTGAACGCACCCGGGCGGTGGTGCATCGCCGTCCACGTCGCGTGCAGCAGCGCGCGCCGCCGCGCGCCAAGCAGCAACTCCGGCACGAGCGGCACCTGGACCGCGCCGACGTACCACGACCGCAGCGCCTGTGCCGGCGTGCGCAACAGCTCGCCGAACCGCTGCGGGTGCGGCGCGTTGAGGATTGCAAGCCGGTCGACGGCGTCCGGGTGCCGCATCGCGACGCGCCAGGCGATCGCCCCGCCCCAGTCGTGACCGACGACGTGCACGCGCCCGCCGCCTAACGCAGCCGCGAGTGCGACGACGTCTCCGGCGAGGCGGTCGAGGGCATACGCGTCGACGCGGACCGGGCGCTGGCTGAGGTTGTAACCGCGAAGATCGATCGCGACCGCGCGGAATCCCGCGTCCGCGATCGCCGCGAGCTGGTTCCGCCATCCGTACCAGAAGTCCGGGAAGCCGTGCAGCAGCAGCACGCCCGATCCCGCCCCGCGCGCGACGTAGTGCAGCCGCACGCCGCCGTTCCCCGCCGCCGAGCCATCCTCACCGAGCCCGGTCGCGGCGCCGGTCGGCGGCGCACCGGCCGACGCGGCGCTCGCGGACGTCGGGTGCGGCGTCATCACTGGCGCTGTGCGCTCAGGCGCGGACGCTCAGGCGCGGACGCTCAGGGGCGCGGCGCAGCCGGCGCCGCGTTGGGCGCCGCGGCCGGCGCCGTCGCCGGCGTGTTGGACGGCTCGAGCGTGCGTTGATGCTGCAGCGTCGCGCACGACATCCACCCGAAGTACGCCGCCGCGAGCACGACGAACA
>DASWUT010000479.1:0-7871 GCA_036401455.1 Gemmatirosa sp.
GGCACGCCGATGGCGCGGCTGGTTCCGATGCCCCCGCCGCCGCCGCTGCTTCTCGACACGCACGTCTTTTTGTGGTGGGCGGACGGTGAGCTCGACCGCATCTCGCCCGCGGCTCGCGACGCCATCGCCGCCGCACCCGCCGTCTTCGTGAGCATCGCCTCGGCGTGGGAACTCACGATCAAGACGACGCTGCAGAAGATGCGACTCGGCGTGAGCTTCGCGTATGCCCTCGAGATCAACCGCTTCCAAGCGCTGCCAATCTCACTCAGTCACGTCGATCGGGTTGCCGGTCTGCCGCTCTACCATCGGGACCCGTTCGACCGGCTCTTGATCGCGCAGGCGCTCGCGGAGCAGCTGACCCTCGTGACCCACGACCGCGCCCTCGGCGCGTACGCGGCAGCCGTCCTCTGGTCATGAACGCGAGGCGTCGGAGGTTCGCGGCCGCCGCCGGGTGGTTGGCCCCGGCCGTGGTCGCCGCGCAGACGCAGCGCCCCGACACGGTCCGCGCCGACACCGCGCGCCTCGCTCCCGTCACGGTCACCGTCACGCGCACCCCGACCGCGCGCGACCGCGCGCCGTGGGCCGTCGATGCGTTAGGCGCACAGGCGGTCCGCGGCGCCCGCCTCACGATCGGCGTGGCCGACGCGCTCGCCGACGTGCCCGGGGTGTACGCAGCCGACCGCGGCAACTTCTCCGTGGACCAGCGCCTCTCGATCCGCGGCTTCGGCGCGCGCGCCAACTTTGGCCTGCGCGGCGTGCGCGTCACGCTCGACGGCGTGCCGCAGACGCTTCCCGACGGCCAGTCGCAGCTCACCAACCTCGACCTGGCGAGCATCGGCCGCGTCGAGGTGCTCCGAGGCGCGGCGGCGTCGCTCTACGGCAACGCCTCCGGCGGCGTGCTCGCCTTCACCACCGACCTCACCGCGCCCGCCCGCGGCGTCGCGTTGGGCGGACGCGTGGAGGAGAGCGCGTTCGACACGCAGAAGTACCAGCTGCGCGCCGCGACCGAGGTCGGCAGCACGATCGCCGCGCTCTCGGCGTCGAGCCTCACCACCGACGAGTACCGCCAGCATGCGGCCGCTCAACAGCGCCGGCTGTCGCTCGCCGCCGACCATGCGTTCACCCCCGCGACCACCGCGACGGTGCGCCTCTACGTCGCCGACGACCCGCAGGCACAGAACCCGGGCGCGCTGACCCCCGCGGAGTACGCGCTTCGCCCCGATTCTGCGGCCGGCGTGAACATCCTCCGCGGCGCCGACAAGCACGTCAGCCAGGAGCAGCTCGCCCTCGGGCTGCGCCACGTGGGCGATGACGGCGCGCGCGCGGAGGTGACCGTGTACGGCGTGATCCGCGACCTCTGGAATCCGCTCGCCACGCCGCCCCCCGGCGCACCGACCGGCGCGGCGGGCCTTCGCGTCGGTACGCTGACGACGATCTACCGCCACGCCGGCGGCGCGCGCGCGTCCATCGCGCGCCGGCTGCCGGTCGGCGACGACCCGCTTCGCGCGCCCCTGCTCGCCGTCGGCGCGGAGTACGAGGAGATGCGCGACCTGCGCCAGAACGCGCGCGATACGGGCGGCGAGCGCGTCAGTCCGGCCGACACACTCGTGCTCGACCAGCTCGAGCTGGTGAACAACCTCGCGCCGTTCGCGCAGCTCACCTGGTCGCCCACGTCCCGCCTCCTGCTCGACACCGGCGCGCGCTACGACCGCGTGCACTTCGCCGTGCGCGACCGCTTCCTCGCCGACGGCGTCGACAACAGCGGCGCACGCACGATGGCTGCCGCGAGTGGGCACCTCGGCGCGAGCGTCGCCGTCGCCGACGCGTTCACGCCCTACGCCAACGTCTCGACGGACTTCGAGACGCCGACGACCACCGAGCTGCAGGCACAGCCGGGCAACGTCGGCGGCTTCTCGCCGACGCTCGGTCCGCAGCGCTCGACCGGCGCGGAGCTCGGCACCCGCGGCGACGGGATCGGACGGCACCTCCGCTACTCGGCCGCCGCGTTCGCCCTCCGCACGCGCGACGCGATCGTGCAGTGGCAGGAGGTGAACGGCCGCGCATACTACCGCAACGCCGGTCGCACGCGGACGCGCGGCGCCGAGTTCGGGCTCGGCGCCGCGGCGCCGCTGCACGGCGTCGACGACGCGCTCGGGCTCGACGTCGCGTACACGCTCACCCGCGTGCGGTTCACCGACTACGTCGTGCAGAACGGCGCGACGACGACATCGTTAGGCGGCCACACGCTCCCCGGCGTGCCCGAGCGGTTCGTCCGGATCGGCGCGCACGCGCGGCCGCTCGCCGGCCTGCTCGCCCCGCTCGCGATCGAGGCCGACCACACCTGGGCCTCCGCGCTCTACGGCGACGATGCCAACACGATCCGCGTCGCCGGCTACGGCCGCGGCGTGCTGAACGTTCGGACACTGTGGAGCACGGGACGCGTGCGCCCGTTCGTCGCCGTGCAGAACGCGTTCGATCAGCGCTACGTCGGGTCGGTGACCGTCAACGGCGTCGGCGGGCGCGTGCTCGAACCTGCGCCGGGGCGCACCGCGTACGCCGGGCTCTCGGTCGAGCCGACGCGCTGACCCCACGAGCCGCCGCATCCGCATCGTGCCACACGACCTCCTGCTGCTGCTCGCCCATCCGGACGACGAGAGTTTCTTCATCGCGGGGGTCGCGGCGAAGCTCGCCGCGGCGGGACGTCCTGCGGGGCTCGTGTGCGCCACGCGCGGGCAGGCCGGCGCGCTCGGGCCGCGCGGCGCGCCGCCACTCGCCACACGCGAGACGGTCGGCGCGGTGCGCGAGCAGGAGCTGCGCGACGCGTGCGCGATCCTGCAGCTCGATCTCGTCGCGCTCCTCGACTACGAGGACAAGCAGCTCGCCGCGGCCGACCCGGACGAGATTCGCGCGACGCTCGTCCGGCTGATCCGCGCCGAGCGGCCGCGGGTCGTCGCGACGTTCGACCCCAACGGCGTCACGCGTCACCCGGACCACATCGCGATCAGCCGCTTCACCGCCGATGCGGTGCCCGCGGCCGGGGACCCGCGCTGGGCACCGGAACTCGGCCCCGCGCACCGGGTGCGGCGCGTCGTCTGGCCGTCGCCCCCGGAGCCGTGGACGGAGTGGCGCCCCGACCGGCTGCGCGCGTTAGGCGGCGTGGATTACGTCGTCGACGTGGCTGCCCACGCGGCGCAGAAGGAGGCCGCCCTCGCCGCACACCGCACGCAGCAGGGGAGCATCCGGCCGCTGTGGTACGAAAAGGCCGATGCGGTGGGCGCCGGCCGGGCCGTGTTCGAGACCGAAGCCTTCCGGCACGCGTGGGGTGACCGCGTGCCGGGGGTGGCCACCGACCTGCTCGAGGGGCTGTGACTCGCGCTTACGCGACGAGCAACTCACCGCCGAAGGTCGGCATCGGCGGCGCGTGCAGCGTGCGCTGCAATATCGCGCGGGCGGCGTCGTCGCACCGCGCCCGCATCGCGCCGACGATCTGGAGTGTGCCGCTCCGGCGCGCCGAGAGGTAGTCCTGTGCTTCGCGACGCACCGTTGCCGCGCGTGCGGCCGGGGTGTCCTGCGTGAGCGCGTTGGCGGCCGCGGTCAGCCGCTGCGCGAGCGTGCGCGCGACGGCGTCGGGGAGCGGCTGGCTCGCCGACGGAAGCGGCAGGCCGAAGAACGTCTGAACGGGAAAGGTGGCAGGCATGGAACGTCGGGCAGAGAGGAAGGACAGGCGCATCGGCGCAGGCCTGTCCGGGCTGCCTGCTCATAGTGCCAGCCGAGTGCCCGCCAGCTCTGCCAGCGGCGCAGGAATCGGCCGCTTCCGCGGGCGGCAAGCCTGCCGCGCCGACCCCCGTCCCGCCGCAACGGCGCACCGGTCGCGCCGTCGCTGGCGTGCGTCAGGCCCGGTCGGGCGGTTCTGGGAGACGAAACGCCGGCAGCCGCACGTCCCACTTGATCGCCGCGAGCCGAACCCCGACGACCACCGCCGCGCCGATCACGCTCGCCCACGCGCGGAGCATCCCGCTCGCCGCAAGGCCGAAGTACACGCTCGTCCCGGCGACGGCCGCGCTCGCGTACAGGTTGCCGCGGCGCAGCACGAGCGGGATCTCTGCGCAGAGCACGTCGCGCACCGCCCCGCCGGCCGACCCTGTCACGGTCCCGAGCAGAATGCCGCTCGCTGGCGGAAGCCCCGCCGCCTGCGCGATCCGCGCGCCGACGATCGCGTACGCGCCGAGGCCGATCGCGTCGGCCACCAGCAGCGCCGCCGCGGGCGGGCGGAATCGTCGGGTCCACGCGACCGTCCCGAGCGCGGCGACGAGGATCGCGGCGAGGTAGCGCGGGTCGGCGAGCCAGAAGATCGGATGCCGCCCGAGCAGCACGTCGCGGATCGTGCCGCCGCCAACCGCGGTGACGAGCGCGAGCACCAGCACGCCGAGCAGGTCCAACCCCTTCCGTCCCGCCGCGAGCGCGCCCGAGACGGCGAAGACAGCGGTGCCGAGCAGGTCGAGGGAGCTGAGGAGCACGGCCGAAGATACCTCGCCATCGCCGACCGCGGTCGGTCGACCGCGGTCGCTGGGGTGACTCGCGAGGCGACGGCGCGGTATGCTCCGGCGAGTCGCCGCCCGCTCGCCCCGGTGCGCCTGTTCCGATCCCCGACGTTCACCCCCGACGTGCACTCCAGCCCTGTTCTCCCCGCGCCGATGCTGCGTGCCGCGCTCGTGCTCGCGACCGTCGCGACCGTTCACCCCCGAACGGCCGTCGCCCAGGCGGCGACCAGCGGAGACCTGCGCGGGCTGTCCGCGGGGCGCGTCGCGGCGCAGGTCGGGACGGGGGTCGTGCTAGGGCCGATCGGATACGTCGGCGGCGGACTGCTGACGCGCTACGTCGTGCGCCGGTTCGGCGGATCGCAGGGAACGGCGTCGACGGCCGCTGAGCGCGCCGCGTACGTGGGGATCGCCGCGGCCACCGCGGTCGGACCGAGCCTGATCGGTGCGCGCGGGCCCGGGCACGGCCTCTACGTCGCCGCGCTCGGCGGGGCTGGCGTCGGCATGCTCGGCACCGCGCTCGTCGCGCGGCTCAACCGGACGCCGGACGACCGGCCCGATCCGCCGTGCCGGCTCACGTGTCGGCTCTCCGCCGTCGCCGCGTTCACGCTCCCGAGCATCGGCGCGACCCTCGGCTACAATCTGTCGCGCCGTCGCTGATCGGCTGCCGGCCGGTCCGCCAGTTGCGGATCATCGCGGAACGGGCCACGTCCCGACCGTTGGCTCGCCATTGGCTCGCCATCCCCTCACTGCACTCCGTCACGGACCCGACGCATGCCGCGCCACGCAGCACTCCGATCCGTGCTCCCGGTCGTGGGAGCCGCCGCACTCGCGGGGTGCGGCGCGTTCGTTTCATCGTTTCAGCCGCACGCCGGCGCGCCCGGAAGCGAAGCAACACGAAGCGGCGTGTTCGGCGCCGGCTCCGTTCGCGGCACGGTGGGCGACACCACGCTGCTCGCGCGACCGCGCGACCGCGCCGACCGCGGTGGCCAGGGGTACGGCGAGCTGTCCGAGCGCCGCCAGTGTCGCACGTCGGGCATTCCCGCGGGGTGGATCGCCGTCGCGTATGTTGCCGCGCCCGGCGATTGTGCGCCGCGTGGCGTGCACGCGGACAGCACTTCGAACGCCGCGCTCATCGTCCGCTACGGCCCGGCGCCGGTCGGGACGCGGCTGGACGTCTGCGTCGATCAGCCGATCCCGCCGCAGTGGAGCGAGGCCACCGACGAGGCGCCGGGCGATCCCAACGCCTGTCCGGGCGCAGCGTCGCGCGACCACGACACCGTGCGGCGCATCCGACGCGATTTCTGAGCACCGACGCTGTCCGGCGCGCGGGGTGGCCCCACGCGCGCCGGGTGCTCGTGCGCGCCGCGCGCGTCAGCTGCGCAGGACGGCTGACGCGTAGTCGAAATAGTCGAGGCTCGCGTCGGCGCGGGCCATCAGCCCCTCTGCGATTCCGATGCGCGCCGACGGCAGCTCGGCCACCTGCGGCCGCACGACGTGGTCCAGCCACCCCTCCGCGTGCCCCACGTCGATGATCGCGTGGGCGGCGTAGTAGGCCATCGCCTTTCTCGGGATGCCGACGCGCTGCGCGCCCGTGACGAGCCGTGTGCACCGCTGCGGCGCGAGCAGCTCGACGGCGCCGAGGGTGCCCTGCGCGCGGAACGCGTTCCGCCGCGGGATGCAGCTCCAGAGCATCACGTTCACCCCGCCGAGCACCTGCCAGGGCAGCTCGTGCGCCTCGGGCGCGGTGATGTCGAGCGTCTCGGTGAGCTTGTGGAAGAGATGGGTGTGCACGGCGTGGCTCTTCCCGTTGCCGAGCTCGTCCCAGTAGTTCCGCCCCATCTCGATCTTCACCTCGCCGCGTGTCCCGACCTGGCCGAGGGCGACGAGGTCGTCGAACGCCGCCTCGCCGGCCGCCTCGAGGCGGAGAAAGCGCTCGAGCTGCTCGCGCGTGGCCTCGCCGGCGAGAAAGCCGTAGAGCGGGTGCTCGTACAGCGGATGCGTGAACGCGGCCCGCTTGAACCATTCGCAGAACGCGTCGGGATCGGCCGGCAAGTCGTCGGCGATGAGCGAATCACCGACGGCGCGCTGGGCCGAACGGCGCGCCCGGGCGAGCAGGTCGCGCTCCCACGTGCCTTCGAGGACGCGCAGCAGCTGCATCGTGAACGGGTGGAACTGATTCTCGCTCATTCCGTGCTGCGGCAGCCGGACGTGCGGCTGATAGCAGGCGAGGAGCGAGCGGTGCAGCTCGTCGCGCGCGGCGTGATCCACCCAGCGGTCGGTGGAGCGGTCGCTCACCCGGTCGGCCGGGTAGGCGCGCGCGGCAAGACGCCGTGCCTGGTCCAACACCTCGCGCTCGAGCGTGGGCCGCTCCGCCAGCACCTCGTCGAGCGGCCCACCGAAGAGCAGCCCCGCCACGACGTTCGCGAACGACGGCGCGCGGTCGGCGAGCGGCACCGCCGGTGTAAACGTGTCGGTCGCGAATCGGTCGGTCGCGAATCGGTCGGTCGCGAACGAGTCGGTCGTGAACGTCTCGGTCGTGAACGGCTCGGTCGTGAACGCGTGCGTTGCGGGCGCGTCGGCACGCGGCGTGCCCCCGCGCACGTCGTCGGAGACCGCGCGGTCGACGGGCGTTGCCGTCTGCCGCGCCGACTCGCGACCGGTCGCCGCGAGCAGGGCGCGCGCCGCGGGACGCACGAGGGGCAGTTCGACGTTCGCGTTCGAGCCTGGCGAGCGCGACTCGGCGGTCAGCGCGCGCCGCCGCTCGATGCCTGACTGAACCGTGCGCCGGACCAGGCGCTCGGCCGGTTGGCCCGCGGCAGCGAGCGGTGCGTCCGCGGGGCCCTGCGCGCGAGCGATCGGAACCTCGGCGTCAGTGCCGGATCCAGGGGCAGTGGAAGAGTGGGGACGGGGCGGTGCCTCGGGTGCGCCCATGGTGGACGCGCCCGGCGGAACGGACGAATCGAACGAATTGGATGCAGCAGACGACATTACAACACCACGGATGGTGGCCCGCGGCGCGACCGACCGGGATCCGGGGTGGATCACACCGCGCCGGCCACGCCGTCGCAACCACTCCTCCACCCCGCCCCACGCACCGGCCGACCACTCTCAGCGTGCACCGGTGCACGCCGGGAGCCCCGGCGCGGCGCGCAAGTGCAATAGGCAGACCCGGCCCGTCCGGCTCGGGCCAGGGTCGCGTATGACCGTTGCCCCTGCCGCGCCGGCGGTCGAGCTGACCCGACCGGCGCCCGCATCGATCGACCTGCCGTCGCTCGCCGACGCCGCGTCGTGGCTTGCGCGCCTCACGCCGCCGTTCGCGTTCGGCGACTT
>DASWUT010000480.1:0-2435 GCA_036401455.1 Gemmatirosa sp.
CGCGCTGCTCCGCGTCGCAGCGCGCGACCGCGCGGTCATCCCTGACGACGAGATCCCGGCGCCAGTCGGGCCGGGTCGCGCCGCGCTCGCCGCTGGCATCGCATACGCGAGCCTGGGCGGGCCGCGAGATAGCGTGCTCGCCGCCCACGCGCGCGCGATCGCGATGTTCGCCCCGCCCGGCGGGCTTCGCAGTGCGGGAGATACCTCGGGGTACGTCCGGCGCCTATTCGTGCTGTCGTTTCCGGAACTGCACGAAGCGCTCGCCGCTGATACGAATGGCTGGTACCTGCTCGCGGCGCAACGTGCGGCAGTTCACGGTCAGACCGATGCGGTCCGGGCAGCGCTGACCGGCGTCGCGAGTCGGCGCACGCTCGTCGGCATCGTCCCGACGGTCGACGCCGCGTTCCAGGAAGCGTGGCTACAGGCTTGGAGCGCGGATACGGCGGCAGCGATCCGAACCCTCGAGATGGTAATCGGGTCGTTACGCAACCAGAACACGCACATTCTCGACGACGTGCCGCGCGCCGCAGCAGTCGGGCGCGCACTCGCGCTGCGAGCGCGCCTCAGGGATCAGCGGCCAGACGACGCCGACGGGCGTCGCGCGTCGGGGTCTGCGGTCGCGGCGCTCTGGCGCGACGCGGATGCCGGCGTGCTGCGCGCGAACGGGCTCGTACCGGCACCGGCGGCGGTGCGGCCATGAACCTCTGGCGCATTTGCGCCTGGGGCCGCATGGTGTGGCGCGCGCGTGTGCATTCGGCACCGGTCTGCGCCGCATTCTCGAACGGCGGAGACCCGCGTGTTCAACCGTACACGGCGAAACGGCAGTCCGATGTGGCGTTCGCGCGCGACCGCGCAGGTGGGCTTGGCGGTCGTCGCAGCGATCGCGAGCGCGACCGGCACGGCGAGCGCGCAGTCACTGCGCGCGTCATCGATGAGTCTTCCACCCCTGCCACCAACACCGATTCCATACCCCGAACGGCGCCCGCAACGACCGCCGGGCGGGCTTCCCCAGAGCTGCCTCGAATTCAAGGGACCGGCGTCCGCGCATCCGCATTGGGAGCAACAGACGACCGTGCTGTCGCGCATCGCGATGGTGAACGGGCAATCGCGACGCGTTGCGGACGCGTCGGTGACGATGATCGCCCGCCGCAATCTGAACGAGGTCACTCTCGACCAGTTCGCCGCCGGGCCGCAGGCCTTCGCCCAGGTCGACTTCGATCGGGAGCACAACGGGCTGCCGGCCGGTCGCTACTGCCTCGTCCTGCGGTACGAGCCGACTGTCGGCGGTCGAGGTGGTGACCCGTTCGACCGGAAGCTGTGGCACATGTTCTTGTACGACCTGTCCGCACCGGCTGCGCCGGCGAGCGCCGTGGTCCCGTTTCTCTCGCGTCAGCCTGCGCCGAACGACTCGACGACCCCTCGACCCTACCCTCCGGTGCGATTCAACTTCGTGGTCGTGCGGATCCCCACCGTCCCGAGTGGCGGGAGATCGGCCGTCAGGTCGCGCGGTTACTTCGCCGCGACTGCGGGCTACATGGCGGTGTGGGGCGCGTGCGTGCCCGGGTGCTGCACCGGAGCACTCGAAGGTCTGCACCATTACTGATGTGATACAGCACTGTTCGGCTCCACGGCGCCGTTCGACGTGTCGACGCTTAGGTCGTTTCACGCGTCGTTTCGCGCGCGTGACCGCGCCAGCTGCCACCGTGGGGTCGGCGATGCTCGCGGTGGTGCCGGCCGCGGCCCAGACGAGCTACCGCGAACCCCCTGCCCCCATCGCGCAGATGCTCGACGCCGAGCCGCTCCCGGTGGCCGTCGTCAGCCCCGATCGGCGCTGGCTCGTGCAGCTCCGCCGGCGCGGACTCCCGCCGATCAGCGAGGTCGGCGCGCCCGAGCTTCGCATCGCCGGGCTGCGCATCAACCCGCGCACCAACGGTGCGTCGCGCGACGTCAGCTTCACGGGCGTGACGTTCACCTCCGTCGACGGCGGCGTGTCGCACGCGCTGGTGGTTCCGGGTGTCTCGGGTGAGCTCCGCCTCGGCCCGCCGCTCTGGGCGCCCGACGCCCGGCACGTCGCCTTCACGCTCACGCGCCCCACGGGCATCGCGCTTCTCGTCGCCGACGTGCCGTCCCCGGAGGCGACGGGACCCGTCGTCGCGCGTGCGTTAGGCGCGATGCGCCTCAATGCGGTCACGACCGCGGCGCCGTGCGCGTGGGCGACGCCGGCGCGGATCGCCTGCCTCACGGTGCCCGCCGCGCGCGGGGCCGCCCCCGCGCCGGCAACGATTCCGACCGGACCGATCGTCCAGGAAAGTGACGGTCGGGCCGCGCCCAACCCGACGTTCGAGGACCTGCTGAAAAGCCCCGCCGACGAGGCGCTCTTCGACTACTACGCGACGGCACAGGTCGCGATCGCGACGCTCGACGGGCGCTGGACC
>DASWUT010000481.1:0-7221 GCA_036401455.1 Gemmatirosa sp.
CTTCATCGACCTGGCCCCGGTGTTCGCCCGGTCGTGAACGCCTCCGTGAACACTGTGCTTCCCCGGCGGGCGCTGGCCGACGCCCTTCTCGACCGGCCCTCATGGGGCATGCTGATCGGCGGCGAGACGGTGGCCGCCCACGACGGCGCGACCTACGACGACACCTCCCCCGCCGACGGGCGGCGCCTCGCCGCGGTGCCGCTCGGGGGCCGGGAGGACGCCGACCGGGCCGTCGCCGCCGCGAAGGCCGCCTTTCCGGCCTGGCGCGCGACCCCGCTGGCCGAGCGCGCGCAGGTGCTCGCCGACGTCATCCGGGTGTTGCGGGAGCACGCCGAGGAGCTCGGTGTGCTCGACGCGGTCGACTCCGGCAACCCCGCTTCGGTCATGGTCGGCGAGGTCGAGATGGTCGCCAGATGGCTGGAGTGGTGTCGCGGGGCGGCGCACCGCGTCGTCGGCGACACCTTGCCTGCCCCGGCCGGGCACTGGCTGCTGACACGGCGCGAGCCCTACGGCGTGGTCGTGCGGATCACCGCGTACAACCATCCCCTGCTGTTCGCCGCGGAGAAGATCGGCGCACCGCTGATCACCGGCAACACGCTGGTGCTCAAGGTGCCCGAGCAGACGCCGCTGGCGCCACTGCGCATCGGCGAACTGTTGCGCGATGTCGTGCCGCCCGGCGTGCTCAACGTCATGACCGGCGACGGGCCGGTGCTGGGCGACGCGCTCGTGCGCCATCCCGACGTCAAGCGGATCACACTGATCGGGAGCGTCCGCACCGGGCAGCGGATCCAGGCCGCCGCGGCCGAGTCCGGGATCAAGCACGTGTCGCTGGAGCTGGGCGGCAAGAACCCGATGATCATCCTGCCGGACGTCGACGTCGAGACCGCGGCCGCCGCGGCCGTGCGCGGCATGAACTTCGTGACGACGCAGGGCCAGTCGTGCGGCTCGTGCTCGCGCCTGCTGTTGCCGGAGGCGCTGGCCGACGCCGTAGTGGCGCGGCTCGTCGCGATCTGCGAAGCCATCAGGGTCGGCGACCCGCTCGACCCCGACGTCGAGATGGGCGCGATGGTGTCGCGCCGCGAGCAGCAGCGCGTGCTCGGCATGATCGACCGCGCCCGCGCCGACGGCGCCTCGCTGGTCTGCGGCGGCGGCGTGCCCGCGGGCCTGGAGCACGGCGCGTTCGTCGCACCGACAGTGTTCGACCACGTCACCCCGGACATGGAGATCGCCCGTGAGGAGGTGTTCGGGCCGGTGCTGGCGGTGCTGCGCTACCGCGACACCGAAGAGGCGTTCCGGATCGCCGACGGCGTCGACCTCGGGCTGACGGCCTCGGTGTGGACCAACGACCTGGGCGCCGCGCTGGACATGGCCGAACGCCTCGACAGCGGCTACGTGTGGATCAACGGTGCGGCCAGGCACTTCGACGGCGCGCCGTTCTCGGGTCACCGCCGGAGCGGCACCGACTCCGAGGAGGGCATCGAGGAGCTCTACGGCTTCACCCAGACCAAGACGATCGCGCTCGCGCCGCTGCGGGGGACGCGGTGAAGGCCGTGGTGTTCCGCGAGCACGGCGGCCCCGAGGTGCTGCGCTACGAGGAGATCGACGACCCGGAACCGGGGCCGGGCGAGGCGCTCGTCCGCGTCCGGACGGTCTCGGTCAACCGCGGCCTGGACGCACGGGTGCGCCAGTCCGGCTACGGCTTCGCAGGGTTCTCGCTGCCGCACGTCGGCGGCTCCGACCCAGCGGGGGACGTCGTCGCGCTCGGGCCCGGCGTCACGGAGGTGGCCGTCGGGGACCGCGTGATCGCCTACCCCATCCTCAATTGCGGCGTGTGCGACTTCTGCCGACGGCAAGCGGGCGAGAACTACTGCCGCAACTTCCGCGTCGTCGGCGTGCACACCTGGGGGGGCTTCGCCGACTACATCCGGCTGCCCGCCGCCAAGCTCGTAATCCTACCTGACGAGGTGGCGTACGAGAGCGCGTCCGCGCTGCCCGTCTCCTATCTGCCTGCCATCCACGGCCTGCTCACGCTGGCCCGGCTCGGCCCCGACGACACGCTGCTGGTCATGGCGGCCGGGAGCGGGATCGGCACGGCCGCGATCGATCTGGCCACCATGGTGGGCGCCCGCGTGATCGCGACGGCAGGCCCGGAATGGAAGCTGCGGCGCGCCCGCGAGGTCGGGGCCGACGTCGCGGTCTCCTACAACGACCCCGACTGGGCAGAGCAGGTGCGCGAACACACCGGCGGCCGCGGCGTCAGCGTCGTGTTCGACAACATCGGCGGCGAGACGTGGCCGCAGGCGGTCTCGCTCGCCGACCGCGGCGCCCGGATCGTCTGCTCCGGCACCACCGGCACGCCGCAGGTGACGCTGAACCTGCTCGACCTCTACCGCAACATGATCACCGCCTATTTCCACATGCAGGGCACCTCGGCCGAACTGCGCGCGCTCGTCGCCGCCGTCGCCGCGGGGCGCCTGCACCCGGTGATCGACTCCCGCTTCCCGCTCGCCGACATCGCTGCGGCCGAGGGCCGTCTCGCGCGGCGGGAGAACTTCGGAAAGGTGGTGCTGACGCCGTGAGCGAGCTTGCGAGCGAACCATCGGCGCGGACGCGCCTTCAGGACCGGATCGCCCTTGTCACCGGAGCGGGGCAGGGCATCGGCCGGGCGTTCGCCGAACGCTTCGTCGCGGAGGGCGCCGCGGTGGTGGTGGCCGACCGCAACGCCGACGCCGCGACGACGACGGCTGAGAAGATCACCGCAGGCGGGGGCAGGGCCAGGGCGGCGACCGTGGACGTGACCGACCCCGCAGGCGTCGACGCCCTCGTGGCCGAGACCGTGCGCACGTGGGGGCGGCTCGACGTGCTCGTCAACAACGCCGCGATCTTCTCGACGATCATCATGAAGCCGTTCGACCAGATCGAGCTGGCCGAGTGGGAGGCCGTCGTGCGGGTCAACCTGACCGGCACGTTCATCTGCTGCAAGGCGGTGGCGCCCGTCATGCGCGAGCAGGGGTTCGGCCGCATCGTCAACATCTCCTCCAGCACTGTGCTGATGGGACGAGCCGAGTACGCGCACTACGTCGCGTCGAAGGCCGGGGTCGCGGGGCTGACCCGCGCGTTGGCCCGCGAGCTGGGCCCGCACGGCGTCACCGTCAACACGATCATGCCGGGCTCGACCGAGACAGAGGTTCCGCGCGAGACGGTCACCGCCGAGCAGGCGGCCTCGATCGTCGGCGCGCAGTCGGTGAAGCGGCGGATCAGTGCGGATGACATCGTCGGCGCGGCGGTCTACCTGGCTTCTGGCGATGCGGACTTCGTCACCGGGCAGACGATCGTCGTCGACGGCGGGCTCAACTTCCTGTGAGCGGCCTCCGCGACAACGTGGCGCTGGCCTGCCGCGCCCTCGCCCGCGCCGGGCTCGCGACCGGATCGCTCGGGCACGTGAGCGCGCGGGTGGCGGCGGACCGCGTCGCGATCCGCTGCCGCGGACGCCACGACACCGGCCTGCTGTTCACCACGCCCGACGCCGTCCGCGAGATCGACCCGGCCGACCCTGCGCCGGACCCGGACTGGCGGGTGCCCCACGAGCTCGCGATCCACTCCGCCTTCTACCGGGCCCGCCCGGACGTCGGCGCCGTCGTGCACGTGCACCCGCCTGCGGCGGTTCTGGCCGGGTTGGCCGGACTGGAGCTGCGGCCCGTGTTCGGCGCGTTCGACATCCCGGCCGCCCGGCTGGCACTGGCCGGGGTGCCCGTGTTCCCGCGCGCCGCGCTGGTCACCCGCGCCGAACTGGGCGAGGAGCTGGTCGCGGCCGCCGGGGGCGCCGACGTGTGCCTCATGCGCGGACACGGGATCACCACGGTCGGGCCGACGGTCGCGGCGGCCTTCGCCCGCGCGCTGGAGCTGGAGCGGCTCGCCGCCATCACGCTCGACCTCGCACGCATCGGCGCCAAGCCCGACGTGCTCACCGACGCCGACCGGGCCGAGCTGCCCGACCTCGGCGCCGCCTTCGACGACGGGCTCGTCTGGGCCCACCACCAAGCGCTCGACGCGCTCACCAGCTGACCAAGGAGATCATGATGAGCACGCCCACAACCCAGTTCGACGCGCTCACCGCCCAGCGCGTGCAGATCCTGTGGGACCGCCAGGAGATCAGCGACGTGATGTTGCGCTTCGGCCGCGGCCTCGACCTGCACGACTGGGACCTCTACGCCTCGACCCTGCACGACCCTTTCGAAGTCGACTTCTTCGACCTCACCGGGCGAGCCCCCGCCACCACCACCCCGGCAACGTGGGCCCGGTTCGCCTCCGCCTGCCTGGAGCCGCTGCAGGTCTTCGGGAGCTGAGCATGTCCACGGAGAACCCCACCCCGCGACCGGCGACGAGCACACTCGGGCTGGCAGGCGTCGAACACATCGCGATGACGGTGCCGGACCTGGAGCAGGCGATCGCCTTCTTCACCGGTGTGCTCGGCTGCGAGCGGCTCTACGACATGGGCCGGTTCGCAGACCCGAACGGCACGTGGATGCAGGACAACCTCGACGTCCACCCGCGCGCCGAGATCGACAACTTCACCATCCTGCGCTGCGCCAACGGGGCGAACTTCGAACTGTTCCAGTACCGCGCACCCGACCAGGTCGCACGGTGGCCGCGGATGAGCGACCACGGCGGCACCCACATCGCCTTCTACGTCGAGGACATGAACGCCGCGCTCGCCCACCTGAGGGCCCATGGCGTCCACGTGCTCGGCGAGGGCAAGAAGGAGGGCATCGGTCCCGAGAAGGGCGAGGACTCGACGTTCGCCCACTTCCTGACGCCGTGGGGACAGCTGCTCGAGTTCGTGAGCTATCCGCACGGACGTGCGTACTTCGACACGACCGACCGACGCGCGTGGCGACCGACCGCACCATGATCGACGACCGCGACCACCGGCTTGCGGGCGGCGGGATCGCCCGGCCGGTGCGCCACCCGGGCTGCGCGGCACCGCGCACCCACCACTGACGAAGGAGACCACGATGGGCAAGCTCGACGGACGGACCGCGATCATCACCGGGGCCGCGCGCGGCCAGGGCCGCGCGCACGCGCTAACCCTCGCGCGGGAAGGCGCGGCGATCGTCGCCTGCGACATCGCCGATCAGATCGACGGCGTGCCCTACGCGATGGCCACGAAGCCCGACCTGGAGGAGACCGCGCGCCTGGTCCGCGCCGAGGGTGGCACCTGCCTCACCGAGCGCGTCGACGTCCGCTCCCGCGACGCCTTCGCCGCCGTCGTGGAACGCGCCCGGGCCGAGTTGGGCACGGTGGACATCCTCGTCAACGCCGCGGCCATCGTGCACTGGAAGCCCTTCGAGGAGCTCACCGAGTCCGACTGGCACGACGTCATCGAGGTCAACCTGCACGGCTCGGTGAACACGATCCACAGCGTCCTGCCCGCCATGGTCGAGCAGCGCCGCGGCCGCATCATCTGCACCGGCTCCACCCTCGGCCGCACCGGCGGGCGCAACCTCGCGAGCTACTCGGCCTCGAAGTGGGCCCTGCACGGCCTGGTCAAGTGCATCGCCATCGAGTACGCCACGTTCGGGATCACCGCGAACATCATCAACCCGACGATCGTCAACACGCCGATGATGGACAACGAGAACGCCTACAAGCTGTTCTGCCCGGACATCGAGCACCCGACCCGCGAGGACGCACTCCCCCGCTACCAGACGCTCAACCAGATCCCGGTGCCGTGGGTGGAGCCGGAGGTGATCTCCCGCAGCGTGCTGTTCCTCGCGTCGGACGACGCCGAGTACATCACCGGCGCGGCCCTGGACGTCGCCGCGGGCGCCAACGCCCTGTACACGGCGTGAGCGAACCGGCTATTCAGCGGATCGACGTCCGCTCGAGCATGCGGAGAGGACGTCCAGTGACAGTCTCGACGGCGGTCAAGAAGGACTGAGCTGCCGGACTCAGGACGTCAGGCCGCCACCCCACGGCGATCAGCCCGTTCAACGGCGTGTCGCGCAGTGGACGGTAGGTGACCTCGGGAACACCGACACGCCGCAAGTAGCCCGACACCAGCAACACGCCCAGACCGCACGACACCATCACGACGGCGGACTCAGGGCGGTCCGCCCGATGCACGAGGTGCGGGCTGAACCCGGCGGCGGCGCACGCCGCGATCATCCGATCGAAGACCCCGGGCGCCATCTCCCGGGGGAAGTAGACGAAGTCCTCGCCCGCCAGGTCGGCCAGATCGAGCTCCCCGGCCTCGGCGAGGAGGTGCGTCGAAGGGACCGCGGCGACGTAGGGATCCTCGCGGATGACTTGGACCGCCAGCCGCTCGTCGACCGGTGGCCGCAGCAGGCCGACGTCGATCTCACCGGCGAGCAACGCCGATTCCTGGTCGTGGGTCGTCAGCTGCGGCAGGGGCCGCGCGTAATCGTCGAGGAGGTCGAAGCTGCCCGTGACAAGTGCTCGGTCCAGCAGCTCGTCGGCCACCTGCTGCCCCTGCTCGCGCATGTGCTCGATGCGTCGCGGGGTGAACGCCTGATAGGCCAACGCGCGCAAGCGGTCGTGGTCCTCGCCGTCGTGGAAGGCTGCCGTTACATCGTCGTGGCGGGTGGCGAGGGTGGCGGTCATCGTTCGACCCGCGCCGCGCCGGCCGCGAACTGGTCGACGGCGGTCGCGACGCCGTCCTCGGCGCACACGCGCTCGCCGATCTGCGCCGCCCGATCGCGCATCCGCGGCGCGACCGCCTCGTCCAGGGCCCGCGTCAGCGCGGACGTGGTCAGCACGACAGCGTGCCGTGGAACGCGCTCCCCGGGCAGATGGAGCTGATCGACGGTGGCGAGTGGCGGCTGGCCGAGCACCCCGAGCGGTTGGCGCACAGCTACACGGTCGAGGCGCGGGCGCGATGACCAGGCTCTCGGTCGCCGTGCGGCCCTCGCCCGAAATTCGCGAGCGACTCGCCCAGCTACCCCGCCCGCCGCGGGCAGGCTTCAGCTGGACCGTGCCCGAACGGTGGATCGTGAAGCTGCGGCCGCTGGGACACGTGCCGGACTTACTCGTCGCCCCGCTCGTCGACGCGCTGGGCGCCGCCCTCGCCGGGGCGCCCGCACCGACCTGCACGCTCGGGCCCGCCACCGTCCGGCCTGCGGGGTCGTGGCTCTACGCGCCGGTCGTCGGGCTGGACGAACTAGCCGACGAGGTGTTCGCCGCCACCGAGCACCTCGTGCC
>DASWUT010000482.1:0-2648 GCA_036401455.1 Gemmatirosa sp.
GGCGGCGGCACGCTGCTCGAGATCGGCTGCGGGATCGGCCGCTTCGAGCAGGCGCTCGCGCCGCGCGTGTCGCTCGCCGTCGGCGTCGACGTCTCGCCCGGCATGCTCGCCGCCGCGCACCGTCGTGCGACGGCGCTCCCCGCCGCCGCGCGCGACGCGGCCGCGTTCGTCCGCACCGGGGGGCGCGACCTCGCGATGTTTCGCGATGCGGCCTTCGACCTCGTCCTCGCCGTCGACGCCTTCCCGTACGTGTTCGCCGGCGGCCCCACGCTCGCCAACGCGACGGTGGCCGAGATGGCGCGCGTCGTCCGCCCCGGTGGCGACGTCGTGATCGTCAACTTTTCGTACCGCAGCGACCTCGCCGCCGACCGCCGCGACGCGGCCGCCCTCGCCCAGCGCCACGGGTTCGAGCTCGTCGTCGCCGGCGCGCAGCCGTTCGCCCACTGGGACGGCGCCGTCTTTCACCTGCGCCGCCGCGCCGAGCGGCGCGCCGCCCCGCGCGCGACCGCCTTCGCGGCCGAGTCGGTGACCTGCGCCGATGCGCTGGCCCGGCTCGTCCCCGAGTGGCGGGCGCTCCACGACCGATGTCCGTGGGCGACGCCCTTCCAGAGTCCCGAGTGGCTGCTCGCCTGGTGGCGCCACCTCGGCGGCGGTATGTCGACGGCCGGCGCGTCGACGGCCGGCGCGTCGACGGCCGGCACGAGCGACCTCCGCACGATCGCCGTGCGCGACGCCGCGACCGGAGTCCTGGCCGCGCTCCTTCCCGGGTTCACCTTCGCCGACGGCCCCCGCGGTGGGGCGCGGACCTTCGCCCTGTTAGGCGCGGGCGTGACCGACTACGGCGACGCGCTCGCCGATCCGGCGGCGGGGCAGGGCGCCCTGCGCTCCGCCGTGCGCCACCTGGCCGGCGAGGCCGCCGACGGCGCGTGGAACGTCGCCGCCTTCGACGAGTTGCGCGACGAGTCGCCCCTCCCGGGCGCGCTGCTCGAAGCCGAATGGCCGGCCGGACTCATCGCCGCGCGCGCCGTGCAGAGCGTCGCCCCCGCACGCCCGCTTCCGGGCGCGTGGGAGGGCGGGTGGGACGCCTTCGCCGCGACGTTAGGCGGCACCTTTCGCCGCAAGCTCAACCTCGGCGCCAACCGGCTGCGGCGCGCGCAGCACGTCGAGCTCATCACCGCCGACGCGCGCACCCTGCCCGCCGCTCTCGACGCCCTGTTCGCGCTCCACGAGGCGCGCTGGCGCTCGCGCGGCGAGGCCGGCGTGCTCGCCGACGACCGGCTCGCGGAGTTCCACGCCGAGGCCGCAGCCGGCTTCCTCGCGCGCGGCTGGCTGCGGCTGCGCGTGCTGCGCATCGACGGCAGCCCCGCGGCCGTGCTCTACGGTCTCGTCCACCGCGGGCGCGCCTACTGCTACCTGAGCGGACTCGACCCCGCGTTCGAGTACTACAGTCCGGGCGTGGCGATCGTCCGCGCGACGGTCGAGGCGGCCATCGCCGAAGGCTGCCGCACGCTCGACTTCCTGCGCGGTGGCGAACGATACAAGTATCTGTGGGGCGTGGAGGATCAGACCACGTGGCGGGTGACGGTCGGACCCACGTCGTGACGCGGACGGAGCCGCACTCCGCGCGCACCGCACCAGGACCCCGCCCGCGGCATCGTAACCAGGCATCTTGAGACGGATGCCGATCCATCCCCTGTTCTCGCGCCCACGCACCTGGCCGTCGTCGCGTCGCACCACCGTGGCCATGCTGCTCGCCGCCGCGCTGCTCGCCGCCGGCTGCGACCGCCTTCGCGCCGCGGTCGGCGCGGTCCCCCCGCTCCACGGCGCCGCCTACACGACGGCCGAACCCGCCCCACCGCTCCGGCTGCCCCGCGCCCGGATCGACGCCGCGACCGACACCTTCGACCTCGCGCGCGACGGCGCGGCAGCCGGGCGCGCGGCGCTCGTCTTCTTTGGCTACACGCACTGCCCTGACGTCTGCCCGACCACGCTCGCCGACTGGGCCCGCGTCAAGCGAACGCTCGCCGCGCACGCCCCATCCGACACCGCGCGCGTCCGCTTCGTCTTCATCACCGTCGACCCCGAGCGCGACTCTGCCGCGGTCGTCGCCCGCTACGTCGCCCAGTTCGACCCCAGCTTCGTCGGACTCACCGGTCCACGTCCGACCGTCGACGCGGTCCAGGCCGCGTGGCACGTGTCGTCGTTCCGCGAGCCCGCGCCGGCCGGAGCTCCGCCCGCGAGCTACACCGTCTCGCACCCGGCGCAGGTGTTTCTCGTCGGTCCGGATGGACGGCTGCGGACCGTCTATCCGCTCGGGGTTCCGCCAGCCGACGTCGCCGCCGACCTGCAGCAAGTGCTGCACGGCGGATGACCGATCCCCTCGCCAACGCGGCCCACCCCTACCGGCGCGCCCTCGGCCTCGCCGCCGTGACGGCCGCGACGGCGGTCGCTGTCTGGTGGACCTGGCCGCACCCCGACCTCGTCCTCGAAGTCGCGCGCGGCGGCACCGGCTCCGTGGTCGACCGCTTCGGCCGCCGCACGCTGCTCCCCGACACGCTCTTCCTCCAGGCCCGCGGCCGCGAGACCACCGTCCGCATCGTCAACCACGACACCGCCCGCGCCACCCTCGGCATCTTCCCCTCCGCTCC
>DASWUT010000483.1:0-4890 GCA_036401455.1 Gemmatirosa sp.
CCGGCGGCGTCGTGTCGTCGCTCGGCAAGGGCATCGCAGCCGCGTCGCTCGGCCGCCTCCTCGTCGAGCGCGGACTGTCCGTGACGACGATGAAGTTCGACCCGTACCTCAACGTCGACCCGGGCACGATGTCGCCGTTCCAACACGGTGAGGTGTTCGTCACCGACGACGGCGCGGAGACCGACCTCGACCTCGGGCACTACGAGCGCTTCCTCGATCGCCCGCTCTCGCAGGCCAACAACGTCACGACGGGGCGCATCTACCTGAACGTGATCTCGAAGGAACGCCGCGGCGAGTACCTCGGGTCGACCGTGCAGGTGATCCCGCACGTCACCGACGAGATCAAGGCCGCGCTCAAGCGCATCGCGCCGGGCAACGACGTCGTACTCGTCGAGATCGGCGGCACGGTCGGCGACATCGAGTCGCAGCCGTTCCTCGAGGCGATGCGCCAGTTCCGCCAGGAGGTCGGGAAGACCAACGCGATCTTCGTCCACCTCACGCTCGTGCCCTACATCGCGGCCGCGGGCGAGGTCAAGACGAAGCCGACGCAGCACTCGGTGCGCGATCTGATGGAGGTCGGCATCCAGCCGGATGTGCTCATCTGCCGGGCGGAGCAGCCGCTGACCGAGGACGTGAAGCGAAAGATCGCACTCTTCTGCAACGTCGATTTCGGCGCCGTCGTCGAGAGCGTCGACGTGCCGAGCATTTACCAGATTCCGCTCGCCTTTCACGCGCAGGGACTCGACGCGCTCGTCTGCCGCAAGCTCGCGCTCGACACACCCGCGCCTGACCTGGCACGCTGGCGCGAGCTCGTGCGCCGCGTGGTCGAGCCGCGGACCAACGCGCCGCGCATCGCCGTCGTCGGGAAGTACACGGACTACGTCGATAGCTACAAGAGCGTGCAGGAAGCGCTGGTGCACGGCGGCGTCGCGCACGACACCGGCGTCGACGTCGACTGGATTTCGAGCGATCGCTTCACATCGCTCGAAGTCGCCCGCGACATCCTCGCCGAGTACGACGGGCTGCTCGTGCCCGGCGGCTTCGGCGTGCGCGGCGTCGAGGGGATGGTCGAGGCAATCCGCGTCGCGCGCGAGACCGGGCTGCCGTACCTCGGGATCTGCCTCGGCATGCAGACGGCGATCATCGAGTTCGCGCGCCACGTCTGCGGCATCTCGGACAGCCACTCGAGCGAGTTCGCCCCCGAGTGCGCCAACGCCGTCGTGTCACTCATGGAGTCGCAGCAGCACGTGACCGACATGGGTGGCACCATGCGGTTAGGCGCGTACCTGTGCCGTCTGCAGCCGGGCACGCACGCGCGCGAGGCGTATGGGGGCGACGAGGTCAGCGAACGGCACCGCCACCGGTACGAGGTCTCGAACCGTTTTCGCGAAACGTTCGAGCGGCACGGGATGGTGCTGAGTGGACTGTCGCCCGACGGCTCGCTCGTCGAGATGATCGAGCTCGCGGGACATCCGTGGTTCGTCGGCTCGCAGTTTCACCCCGAGCTCAAGTCGCGCCTCACGCGGCCGCACCCGTTGTTCGCGGGGTTCATCGGAGCCGCGGCGGCGCATGCGCGTGCGCGCGGCGCGGCCGCGGACGGCCAGCACGCGCTGTCGCCGGTCACGGTGCCCGTCGAGCGACGCGCGTTCGCCGAGGCCGCGGCGTGACGGATCGGGGACGCGCGCTGTTTCCGCGCGGCTCGCTCTTCCTGCTGGCGGGGCCATGCCAGCTCGAGGACGACGCGCTGAACCTGCGTGTCGCAGAGCACGTCGCGCGGCTCGCCGAGCGCGTCCCTGGCGGTGTCGTGTTCAAGGCGAGCTTCGACAAGGCGAATCGGTCGAACGTCGGCGCCGCGCGCGGCCCCGGCCTCGACGAAGGGCTCGAGGCGCTCGCTCGCGTGAAGCGTGAGACGGGGCTCGCCGTGATCACCGACGTGCACCTGCCGTCGCAGTGCGCGCCCGCAGCCGAGGTCGTCGACGCGCTCCAGATCCCGGCGTTCCTCTGCCGCCAGACCGACCTGTTGGCCGCCGCCGGCGCGACCGGGCGGCCGGTGAACATCAAGAAGGGGCAGTGGCTCCAGCCGGAGGGGATGCGCGGCGCGGTGCAGAAGGTGCGCGCGGGATGCCGCGGCTGCGAGCGTACCTCGCCGCCTAACGGCGACCAGGTCGCGGTCACGGAACGTGGCACGTTCTTCGGCTACGGCGACCTCGTCGTCGACATGCGCTCGATCGCGCGGATGCGCGCGGCGTGCGACGCGCCGGTGATCTTCGACGCGACGCACTCGGTGCAGCAGCCCGGGCGCGGCGAGGGCGGCGCGAGCGGCGGAGTGCGCGAGCACATCCCCGCGCTCGCCGCGGCCGCGGTCGCGGCAGGCGCGGACGGACTGTTCATGGAAACGCACCCGGACCCGGAGCACGCGCCGAGCGACGGGCCCAACATGGTTCCGTTAGGCGAGCTCGACGCGCTCGTCGAGCGGCTTGTGCGCGTGTGGGAGGCTGCGCGTACATGACGGCGATCGACCCCGCGGTGGCGCGGCGTGTCCGGTGGGTGGGGTTCGACGTCGACGGCGTCCTCACCGACGGCGGCGTGTACCTGGGCGACGTCGACGGGCGCACGCTCGAGTTCAAGCGCTACGACATCCAGGACGGGCTCGGCGTGCTCCTCCTCCGCATGGCCGGCATGAAGGTCGGGATCGTCACCGGCCGAGTGAGCGAAAGCGTGCGGCTTCGCGCCGCGGAGCTCGGCGCGGACGACGTCGTCCAGGATCCCCGTGCGCGGAAACTCACCGCGCTGCGTGAGATTGCGGCGAAGCACGGCATCGGGCTCGACGAGATGGCGTTCGTCGGCGACGACCTGCCCGACGTGCCCGCGCTGCGTGCCGTCGGCCTCGGCGCCGTCGTCGAGAACGCCACGCCCGACGCACGGCGCGAGGGGCAGGTGCACCTGACGCGCGCCGGCGGCGCGGGCGCGGTGCGCGAGTTCGCCGAACTGCTCCTCCGTGCGCGCGGGGAGTGGGACAGCCTCGTCGCGCGCTACGTCGACGGCCGCGCGGCGGACGACGAGCCGGTCGGGGTCTCGCCGTGACGATCGCCACGCCCGCGCGCCACGACGCGCCGCACGCGCCGTCCGCGGACACGGATGCGCGCGCGCTCGACCAGCGGGCGCTCGTCGCAATCGGCCGTCAGGTGCTGACGGCCGAGGCCGACGCGGTGCATGCCGCGGCCGCGCGGCTCGACGTGTCGTTCGCGGCGGCGGTCGCGCTGCTCGCGCGCGCACGCGGCCGCGTTCTCGTGAGCGGGGTCGGCAAGTCGGGGCACGTCGCGCGCAAGATCGCGGCGACGCTCACTTCGACCGGCACCGCGGCCAGCTTCCTTCATCCGGTCGAAGGGTTGCACGGCGATCTCGGGATCGCCGGGCCCGACGACGTCGCGCTGCTGCTCTCGAAGAGTGGGGAAACCGCCGAGTTGCTGCCGTTGCTCGAGCAGCTCGAGCGGTTCGGCGTGCGCACGGTCGCGCTCGTCGGGCAGCTCGACTCGACGTTAGGCCGGCACGCCGACGTCGCGGTCGATGCGGCGGTACGCGAGGAGGCGTGCCCGCACGACCTCGCGCCGACGACGAGCACCACGGTCGCACTCGCGCTCGGCGATGCGCTCGCTGTCGCGCTGTTGCAGGCGAAGGGGTTTCGGCGCGAGGACTTCGCCCGGCTGCACCCCGGTGGCGCGCTCGGGCGGCGGCTGTTGACGCGCGTCGCGGACGTGATGCTCACGCGCGACCTCCCGACGCTCGGCGAGGACGCGACGATGCGGGCCGCCGTCGTGACGCTCGCACGCGGTCGCGGGATCGTCGCCGTCGTCGACGCCGATCGCCGCCTCGTCGGCGTGCTGACGAGCGGCGATCTCACCCGCCTCGTCGAGCGCGTCGAGGCGTTCGCCGAGGTTCCCGTTGCGTCGGTCATGAACCGGACGCCGAAGACGGCGCGCGCCGATGAGTTCGGGAGCGCGGTCGTCTACCGTATGGAGCGGTGGGGCGTGATCGCGATGCCCGTCGTCGACGACGCGATGCGCATCGTCGGCGTCGTGCATCTGCACGACCTGCTGCGGGCGGGCGCGGCGTGATGACGCCGCGCCGGGCAGCGGTCGTTCTCCTCGCGGCGAGTGGCGCGGCGGCGTGCAACGCGAAGGGCCCGACGGCGCTCGCCGCAAGTCGTGCGCTCCCCGACTCGGCGGAGCAGGTGATGTTCGGGCTGCGACTGCAGCAGACGAACGCCGGCGTGCGCAAGTCGGTGCTGTTCGCCGACACCGGTTTCTTCTACAACGACAATACGCTGGTCGATCTCCGACGCGTGCGGATCGTCTTCTTCTCGAATGCGGGCGATTCGAACGCGGTGATGACGGGGCGCACCGGGCGGTACGACACCCGCACGCAGCGCGTCGACGGATGGGTGGACGTGGTCGTGACGAGCACGGACGGGCGGCGCCTCACCTCGCCGCATCTGGTGTACGAACGGTCCGTGAATCAGATCTCGAGCGATACGAGCTTCACCTTCACCGAGCCAGGCCGGACGCTGCAGGGCATCGGCTTCCGCTCGGATCCGCAGCTCCGCAACGTGCAGGTTCTCAAGAGCGCGCGCGGACGAACGGTGATCCCGCCGCAGTCCGAGTCCCCCGCGGGCCCGGTACCCACCCCAACGGGCGCGGGTGCTGGGCCGGGCGCGACCGGCGTCGCGCCGGTCACTGCAGGCACCACGCCGACGGCGGTGCCGGCCGCGCCACCGCCTGCCGCCGGCTCGGCCACGCCGACGGTCCCGCCGACGCCCGGCGCGGGGCCGTGACGATGCGACGCAACTTCGCGTCTGTTCCGTCGCACGTCGCGATGGTCGTCGGCGTCGGC
>DASWUT010000484.1:0-4382 GCA_036401455.1 Gemmatirosa sp.
TCAAGGGACAGGGTGGGCGCGGTGAGCAGGGCGCGCCGCCGGGCGATCTGGTGATCACGTTTCAGGTCCAGCCCGACCGCCTTTTCCGCCGCGAGGGACTCGACGTGATTGCCTCGATTCCGGTGAACGTCGCGCAGGCGACGCTCGGCTCGAAGATGCAGGTGCGGACGCTGGACGGGACGAAGGTCGCGTTGCGGATTCCGCCCGGCACATCGAGCGGGCGGCGGCTGCGGGTGCGCGGGCAGGGGATCGTGAAGGGCGAGCAGCGCGGCGACATGATCGTCGAACTCCGCGTCACGGTGCCGGAGGCGCTCACCGAGGAGCAGCAGGCGAAGATGCGCGAGTTCGCGGACGCGGCCGGGATCAAGTACTGACGGACGTCGCGGGACCGGGACTCGACGCGGTCTCGCGGCACGCGCTCCGGGCAGCGCGCGCTCCGGTCGGATCTGCATGACCGCGTGCGGACTCTGGGCGGCGCGTGCACGTCGCGGCCCGCGTCGTCGCCTGTTGCGCAGGGGATGTTTCCCAGGAGTACGGCACCATTCCCCTGACTACGAGCGAACCAAGCGACGATGAGTACCGGCGCACCGAGCGCCGACCTCCGAGCGCTGGTCGCAGTCCGCCGGCCTACGTCAGGCCGCGATCACCGGCAATGCAGCGCGCTGGCCCACCGCCGCCTCGATCACGCCGCCGCCGAGCACACGGCTGCCGTCGTACACGACGAGCGACTGCCCCGGCGTGATTGCGGCGACCGGTTCGTCGAGGGCGATCTCGATCTCGTCGGCGTTCGCCCGCACCACGGTCGCGTCGATCGGGCGCGCGCGGTGTCGCACCTGAACGGCGACCGACGCGCCGACGCCCGGCGCCTCGGCGGCGAGCCAGTTCACCTCGCGCACCGTCACGCCGCGGCCGAGCAGGGCTTCGCGCGGGCCGATCACGACGGCGCGGTCGGCGGGGCGGATGGCGACGACGAACATCGGCGTCGCGAACCCGCCGGGGAGCCCGCGCCGCTGGCCGACCGTGTAGCGCGCGTGGCCGTCGTGCGTGCCGACGACGCGGCCGTCGAGCGTGACGAACGGCCCGGGCCGGAGCGACGGCGCATCCGCGCCTAACGTGCGGCGGATGATCTTCGTGTGGTCGCCGTCGGGAACGAAGCAGATGTCCTGGCTCTCGACCTTGTCCGCGACGACGGAAAGGCCGAGTCGGTGCGCGACCGCGCGCGTCTCGGGCTTGGTCTGGCCGCCGACGGGAAGGAGCATCCGCGCGACGACGCGTCGATCGATGCCCCAGAGGAAGTAGCTCTGATCCTTGGCCGGGTCGAGCCCGCGGTGCAGCGCGCCATCGATCACCCGCGCGTAGTGGCCGGTCGCGATCCAGCGCGCGTCGACGAGATCCGCCGTCCGCAGCAGGTCGCGGAACTTGGTGAACGTGTTGCACCGCACGCACGGGATCGGCGTGCGGCCCCGCGCGTACTCGTCGACGAAATCGCGCACGACGTCGTGCCCGAATCGGTCCTCGAGGTTCAGCACGTAGTGCGGCACGCCGAGCCGCTCGCACACGCGCCGCGCGTCGTTGATCGAGTCGAGCGAGCAGCAGGGCCGATCGGGGACGTCATCGCCATAGCAGAACAGCTTCATCGTCGCGCCGACGACGTCGTATCCCTGCTCGACGAGCATCGCGGCCGCGACGGACGAATCGACGCCGCCGCTCATCGCGACGAGGACGCGCTCGCCGTGTCCGGGTCCGGTCTCACTCACCACGCGAGGTCTCCGGTAGGTGACGTCGTCCCGGCGAGTGCTGCCGCACGAGCTTTCGCGACGAGGGAGGGGAACAGCGTCGCGACGCGCTCGACGCACGCCGGTGTCGTGAGCACGCCAACGCTCAGGCGGATCGCGCTCGCGGCGAGGTCGGGCGCGACGCCCATCGCGAGCAGGACGTGCGAGGGCTCGACGCTCCCGGTCTGGCAGGCCGATCCACCCGACGCGGCGACGCCCTGCAGATCGAACGCCATCAGCAGCGCCGCGCCGTCGGCGCCGGGCACCGAGATGTTGGTCACGTGCGGCGCACGTGCGGCCGCGTCGCCGTGGATCACGGCATCGGGCACGGCGGCGAGGATACGCGCCTCCAGCTCGTCCCGCAGCGCCCCGAGCCGCGCGCACTCGGTCGCACGCTCGGCGACCGCGAGTTCCGCCGCGGTCGCGAGGGCGACGGCGTAGGCGACGTTCTCCGTGCCAGGACGGCGACCGCGGTCCTGCGCGCCGCCGTGCAGCATCGGCGCGAGCGGCGTTCCACGCCGCACGTAGAGCGCGCCGATCCCCTTGGGCGCACCGATCTTGTGGCCGCTCACGGTCAGCAGGTCGACCGGCAGCGCGGCGGCGTCGATCGGGATCTTGCCGAACGCCTGCACCGCGTCCGTGTGCACGACCGCGCCTAACGCGTGCGCTCGCTCGGCGAGCTCCCGCACGGGCTGGACCACGCCGGTTTCGTTGTTGATCCACATCGCCGTGCAGACCGCGACGTCGGCGTCGAGCACTGCCGCGTCGGCCGCCGCGCGGCCGGCGGCGTCGACGCGGAGCATGCGCACCTCGGCGCCTTCCTCGGCGGCCTGGTGCACGGCGGCGAGGACCGCCTTGTGCTCGATCGGCGTGCTGACGACGGCGCGGCGTGCCGGGTCGCGGCGGGCGCGCCACGCGCCGAGCACGGCGAGGTTGTCCGCCTCGGTACCGCCCGAGGTGAAGACGATCTCGTCCGACCGCGCGCCGAGCGTACGGGCGACGCGCTCGCGCGCCTCATCGAGCGCGGCGCGGGCGGCGCGGCCCCACCGGTGGGCGCTGGAGGGATTGCCGAACGTCGGGCCGAAGAAGGGGTCCATCGCCGCGCGCACCTCGGCGCGCACGGGCGTCGTGGCGGCGTGGTCGAGGTAGATGGGGGCGGGCATGGCGTAAGGTACCCCGGGTTGGCGGGGGAGGGCCACGGCGGTCGTGCGGACCGGACGCGCGACGCCGAGCAGATCGCCGCGATCGAGGACCATCTGCTCACCCCGGCGTCGCTCGGCGAGCGGCTCGCTCAGCGCAAGGGACGCAGCACCGCGCGCGCGGGCGCAGCGTCGAGCCCGTCGAGCGACAGTGGCAGCGCGACGAGCTCGTAACGCCCGGACGCGACGGCGCGCAGATCGAGGTTTTCGAGGTTCCACGCGCCCGCACCGAACAGCGCGTGATGCGTGGCGAGCGCCGTGCTGTCGCGCGCGTCCACGCTCGGCGCGTCGATGCCTAACAGGACGAGGCCGTCCGCACACAGGCGCGCTACGCACGCCGGCGCGAGCCATGGCCACGCGTCGGGGAACGCGCCCGTCGCGATCGTGCGCCCGGTACGCAACAGCAGGCGTTCAGCGCCGGCGAGATCGACGCCGCCGGCTCGCGCCGCGGTCGCGAGCGCATCGTAGGTCACCTCGGCGCCCGACGACACGACGTCGACGACGATCGCGGGGCCGAGAAACGCGGATACGGGCAACGCGTCCGAGGCCGGCCAGCCGTCCCGCACGTGGAGCGGTGCGTCGGCATGCGTGCCCACATGCGGACTCAGGGTGATCGCGGAGAGGTTGACGGTCGAGCCGTCCGCAAGGCGCGCGGTCCAGCCGCAGCCGTAGGGTGTGTCGCCCGGCCACTCGGGCGTGCCGGGCGCGACGCGGATGCTCACGTCGATGATCCGGTCGGCGGCGGCAGCGTCGGCCGCGGCTGGCATCACGGCGTGCCGCCGTGGTACAGACGCGTGCGCGCCTCCCACAGCACCGGGAAGAACCGTTGCCCGACTGTGCGCATGAGGTGCGGCGCGCCTAACGAGCCACCGGTGCCCTGCGTCGCCGGACCGATGATCCGCTCGACGAGCTGCACGTGCTGAAAGCGCCAGCGCGCGAACTGCTGGTCGTATTCGAGCAGCGCCTCGGCGAGGAAGAACAGCGTACCGGGCCCCGGCCCGGTGTAGAGCACGTCGATCGGCGTCGCGCTCGCGTCGAGCAGGGCGAGGAACGCGGCTTCGAGTTCGGTCGAGCGCTGCTCGATCGCGCGGAACTGCGCGCTCTGCGCGCCGCTGGACGACCCGAGGTAGCCGCGGAACTGCAGGAAGCGCTGCGGCGGAAGCGTGTCCAGCGAGGAGAGCTGGGTGGAGACGATGCGCGTCAGCGAGTTGACGCGTGTCGCGCGCCAGAGCGCGAGCCCGGCATCCGCCGCGCGCATCGCGGCCGTGAGCCCCGCCAGCTCGTGCAGGATCACCTTGAACCACAGCTCGCTCGCCTGGTGGACGATGATGAACAGCAGCTCGTCCGGATGTTCGGCTCCGCCGACGGCCGACCGCGGGCGTTGCAGGTCGAGCAGCTCGTCGAGCGC
>DASWUT010000485.1:0-1628 GCA_036401455.1 Gemmatirosa sp.
CGACGGCGGCTCCGCGGGAACGTTCCCGACGATCACGTCGCACTCCGCCAGCCGCGCCGCCTCGCGCACCTCGCGTCGGGCAGCCACTGCCACATCGCGGAGCGCGATGTCTTGCGGCGGGATGAGCAGCGCGGCGGCCGCGGCATCGTCGAGCCCGCTCGCGATCAGTCGGTCGAGCGATCCGGCGTTGCGCGCGACCATCGACCGGATCCCCGGACCATGGCGCATTTCCTCGGGTACACTCTCGTCCTCCATGAGCGAGAGCGCACTGCGGATCGTGCCGAGTGGGTTGCGGAGGTCGTGGCGGAGGAGGCGGTAGCGCTCGCGCAAGTTGCGCAACAGCGCGTGCACGAATCCGGACGCTGCCGCCTGCGTGTATCGTCCCATTCCGCGCTGCAGCCGTCGTGCGGCACCGAACGTGTCGGCCGGCGTTGCGACGACGTCGGCCGGAAGCGCTTCGACCTCACGCTCGAGGTCGGCGAGCACGATCGCGAGCAACAGATCGGCGTCGCGCACGACGTGGTGGACCGAGAGGCCGGCGGCAAACGCACGACCGCCGGCTTCCCACCCCAACTGCATGACGTCGGCGGAGAGTCGCGCGTCCCTGCGCACGGGATCGAGCGAATCGCCCCCGGCGTTTGTCCGGTCTCTGGTTCGGTCGTTGCCTGCGGTGCCGCGCTCTGCCCCGGTGGGCGCGGCGTAGTCGCCGGCAATGAGGGCGGCGGCCACGGTCGACGCGGTCACCTCGTCGGCGAGGGCCCGGAGGACGCGTTCGGCGTGGCCGCGATTCGGGACCGCGCCGGACACGGGCATCGCATCGGCCGCCAGTGGGTCGGCCGATGCGCGTTCGTTCAGGAGCGGGTGCCGCGGCGTCGCCGCCCGCGCACGATCCTGCCAGCGACGCGCCAGAAACGAAGCACGAAGGACCAGACTCGACGCTACGAATTGAGAGAGGGTACGATGCTGCACAGCGAGAGATGGAGAACGCGGTGAGCCAGCAACAGACGGCGGCCGGCAGTGCCAGAGCCAGGCCAGCCGTGCCCGGCGCGGTGCGCGACGCGACAGGGTGCGGCCTGGACGGGGCGCCACGCCATGAAACACGCGAGAACACGGCGACCCGGCACCGTGCCCCCGACGCTGCCGGCGCCGTCGTCGGTACCGCCGCGGGCGAGGCCGCGCTCGTCGACGCCCTTGGCGACGCGACCACGGCGGGTGAGGACGCGCACGACGGAACGCGGGCGGTGGCGAGCGCGCTCGCCGACCAGCGTCGTGCGTCGGCCGAGGCGGACGCGACGCTCGGCGAGGCGACGAGCCATGCCCGGGTCGCGGTTGGCGCGGTCGCCGAAATCGCCACGGCGGTCGCGCGTGGCGAGGCGCTCGTCGGCGCACTCGCCCGGCTCGCGCGGCAGACGCAGCGTACCGCGCTCAACGCGTCGATCGAGGCCGCGCGCGTCGGCGAGGAAGGGCGCGCCTTCGCGGCGGTCGCGGAGGCGCTCCGTCGCCTCGCGGACGAGGCCGCGGGCGCTGCGCGTACGGCGGCGGCAGAGATGGCCGACGCCCAGGACGAGGCGGCGCGCGCGGCCAGCGCCGTCCGCCGCGCGGCCGACACGCTGGAACACGCGCGCCGT
>DASWUT010000486.1:0-1577 GCA_036401455.1 Gemmatirosa sp.
GAGGTTGAGCCCCCGCTCGGGGTCGGTGCCGTCGAGCGCGGCGAGGGCGATGGCGGGACGATCGATCGACACCGCGCTCTGCGCGACGACCAGCGCCACCTCGGCGGAGCCGGGCGAGCGCGCGAGCAGCGCCTGGCCGGCGCGGCGCTGGCCGGGTCGGTCGCCCGCCAACCCGTTGGCGAGGAGGTCGCGCTCGTCGCGCTCCGTTGGGGTGAGGAGCGTGTCGAGCCGCGCCACACGGCGCACGAGGCTGTCCGCGTTCGCCCACCGCCCCTCATCCTCCGCGGCCCACGCGGCGAGTAGGAGCGGCAACGCGTACGTGCTGTCGAGGGCCGCCGCGCGGGCGAGCCGGACGTCGTGGTCCTTCCGGTCCGAGCGGAACCAGCTCTCGACGGCGCGGCTCACCTCGCGGTAGGCCTCGTACGACGGCGGCCGGCCGACCGCGGCCGCCCCGGCGCCGGCTGCCGTGTCCACGGTCGTGGCGAGTTCGGCAACCGCGCGCCGCGCGAGGGCGATCACGGCCGCTCCCGGCGCGCGCGCGCTGCCCGTCACCGCGGGCACGGCGCGCAAGAGGCGGCCGGATGCCACGTCCACGAGCTGCGCCTGCAAGCGGAGGTCGTCGCCGACGCGGTCGATGCTGCCGGTGACGACGCGGCCCGCGCCCGTCTCTTTGGCGAGGGCGACCGCCGGGTCGTCTTCGCGCAGTGGGCGCGGCACGCGGGCGAGCACGGCGCCGGTCGTCGCCGCGGTGTGCGGGTCGACGACCTCGAACTCGCCGGTGCGCATCAGCTCCTGCGCGACCTGGTCGGCCGCCATCGCGCCGAGCGCGGTGAGCGAGGAGTCGCCGGTGCGGTTGTCGAGCGGGGCCACGACGACGCGACGCGGATTGAGTGTGGCGCCGGGCCGCGTGAGCAACGTGGCGAGCGTCGCGCGGAGCTGCGTCGGCACGCGCGTGGCGACGCCGCCGCCCGCCACGACGAGCCCGACCGCGAGCGCCGCGACCCTCGTAGACGTTCGGCGCAGCCAGGGCGGCCCGCGTCCGGGCGGGCGGGCTGTGGGCGGCGGGGCCGGTGAGGGCGCGGCCGGCGGCCGGTCGAGCGCGGCGAGCACCGCGCCGGCCGACGCGGGACGTGCCCCGGGCTCCTTCTCCAGGCACTGCATCACGAGCGCCGCGAGCGCCGGTGGCGTGTCGAGGCGGTAGCGCGCAACGGGCTCCGGCACCTGCTGAAGCTGCGCGCGGGCCACGCGCCAGGGCGCGTCGCCGGTGAATGGCGGGCGTCCGGCGGGCAGCTCGTACGCGAGACAGCCCAACGAGTAGAGGTCGGCGCGCTGATCGGCGCCGGGGTCGCCGATCACCTGCTCGGGCGCCATGTACGCCGGCGTGCCGAGCGCCGACCCCGCGCCGGTGAGCCCCGCGCCGGTGAGCCCGGCCGGCGCGTCCACACGCGGCGAGCCGCCGGCCGCGGCGGCGATCGCCTTCGCAACGCCGAAGTCGGCCACGACGGCCACACCGCCCGAGAGCAGCACGTTCTCGGGCTTGATGTCGCGGTGCACGACGCCGTGCGCGTGGGCGTACT
>DASWUT010000487.1:0-6753 GCA_036401455.1 Gemmatirosa sp.
CGGCTACACGTCCAACCAGCTGTCCGCGGGCGTGGGCGGCGCGTTCAAGCCGGACAAGGCGTTCTACTTCGTCGCGCTCCAGGGCAGTCGGCGCACCGACCCGCTCACCTCGCTGTTGGGCGCCGACCCGCGCGCCCTCGCCGGCCTCGGCGCGAGCAGCGACTCGGCGACCCGCTTTCTGTCCGCGCTCAACTCGCGCGGGATCCCCGTGACGCAGTCGGGGATCCCGGGCACGCGCGTCAACGACCAGGTCACCGGGATCGCGCGCTTCGACTTCAACCTGTCCGAGTCGCAGACGCTCACGCTGCGCGGCGACATCCGGTCGCAGACGCAGGACGCGACGCGCATCTCGCCGTTCGCCGTGCCGACCAACGGCGGGCAGAGCACCAACAACGGCGGCGGCCTCTTCGCGTCGCTCTCGTCGCGCTTCCCGAACGAGGTGCTCGGCGGCGCGCTGCTCAACGAGGGGCGCGTCTACGTCAACCGCGCGAGCAACGACGCTCAGCCCTACGTCGAGATCCCGGGCGGGCGCGTGCGCGTGACGAGCACCCTTTCCGACGGCACGACGGGGATCTCGTCGTTCGGCTTCGGCTCCAACGCCGGCCTGCCTAACGAGGGGCAGACCAACTACGTCGAGGCGACCGACGAGCTGTCGCTGCTCACCGGCAACGGCCAGCACCGCATCAAGCTGGGCGGGCTGCTCAACGCGAGCCGCTTCGCGCAGCAGACGGCGACGAGCCCGTACGGCACGTACACGTACAACACGCTCGAGGACTTCCTCGCCAACACGCCGGCACTGTACCAGCGCACGCTCCAGGCGCCGGACGTGCACGGCGGCGCGCTCAACCTCAACGGCTACCTCGGCGACACCTGGCGCCAGAGCCGCAACTTCCAGCTCACGTACGGCGTGCGCGTCGAGGGCACGACGTACTCGGGCGCGCCGAGCTACAACCCGACCGTCGACTCCGCGTTCAAGCTGCGCACCGACCGGTTCCCGAGCGAGGTCCGCGCGAGCCCGCGCGTCGGCTTCACGTACACGTTCTTCCCGGACAGCGCCAAGCAGGCGGCCGCGCAGGCGCGGCAGGCGGCGAATGGGACACCGTCGCTCTTCCGCGGCGGCCCGACGATGTTCGTGCGCGGCGGCGTCGGCGAGTTCCGCGGGCGGGCGCCGACGCAGCTGTTCTCTGCGGCGCAGCAGGGCTCCGGGCTTCCCGGCGATCAGACGCAGATCACCTGCCTCGACCCCGTCGGGCCGGACTACGCGGCGATCCTCGCCGACGGCGTGTCGGCGATCCCGACCACCTGCACGCAGCGCGTGGGCACGACGTTCCCGGGCGCGTTCGCGACGAGCGCGGTGCCGGCGGTGACCGCGTTCGCACCGGACTTCCGCTCGCCGCGCTCGGTGCGCGCAGCGTTAGGCATCACACGTCGCTTCTGGGAGCGCTGGACCGCGGGCCTCGACGCGAGCTACGCGTGGGGCGTGGCGCAGTACGGCGTGAGCGACGCGAATCTCGACACGCGCGCCGGCTTCACGCTGCCGCAGGAGGGCAACCGCCCCGTGTTCGTGCCGACGTCGGCGATCTCGCCGCTCACCGGCGCGACCTCGCTCGCCGCGAGCCGCGTCGACCCGGCGTTCGGCCAGGTGTTCGAGGTGGGCTCGGGGCTGCGCTCGCGCAACGCGCAGGTCACCGCGTCGCTCAACGGGATCAGCGCGCGTGGGGCGATCTTCAACCTGTCGTGGACGGTCGCGCGCAACCGCGACCAGAGCTCGTACGCGTTCGGACCGCCGGCGTTTGGCTACCAGCAGACGCCGACCCGGGGCAACCCCGACGTGCTGCCGTTCGCGAGCGCCGACCAGGACATCCGCCACAACCTGATCGGCACGGCGACGTTCCCGCTCAACGCCTCGTTCGAGGTCACCGGCATCGGCCGCCTGACGAGCGGCGCGCCCTACACGCCGACCGTCAACGGCGACGTGAACGGCGACGGGGCGCGCAACGACGCGGCGTTCATCTTCAACCCCAACACGCCGGGCCTCGACACCGCGCTCGCCGCGGGCATGCAGCGCGTGCTCGCCAGCGCGCCGAGCGCGGCGCGGAAGTGCCTGGAATCGCAGATCGGGGACGTGGCCGGGCGCAACAGCTGCCGCGGACCGTGGGTGCCGGGGCTCGACGTGCAGTTCAACTACAAGCCCGACCGCCTCGGGCTGCAGCGCCGCCTGACGATCTCGGCCACCCTGCTCAACACGCTCGCCGGGCTGGATCAGCTGTTTCACGGCGCCACCAACCTGCGCGGCTGGGGTCAGCAGGTGCGCCCGGACCAGACGCTGCTTGCGGTCACCGGGTTCGATCCCGTCAACCAGCGCTACCTCTACACCGTCAATCAGCGCTTCGGGAACACCACCGGCCAGGCCGCGGTCTTCCGGCAGACGTTCCAGCTCGGCATCCAGGCGCGCTACGTCTACGGCGCGAACCCGTTTGGCGGGTTCGGCTTCGGCGGTGGCGGGCCGGGTGGAGGGGGTCCGGGCGGCGGCGGGGGCGGTGGCCCGCTCGCCGGCCTGCTCGGCCCGACGACGGGCGGCGGGGCGGGTGGCGCGGCGCCGAGCACCGCGCTCGCGGCCAGCCTCAACCCGGCCGCCAAGCTGATCGACCTGCGCGATTCGCTCGGCCTCGATTCGACGCAGGTGCGAAAGCTCGAGGGGGTGCGCGACACGCTCGCCACGCGCTACCAGCGCTTCCGCACCGAGCTGCGCGCGAAGGTGCAGAAGCTTGGCAACAACGCCGACCCGGCGGTGATCTTCTCGACGATCCGCCCCGACCTCGCGCGCGGTCGGCAGCTGCTGGAGAACGCGGTCCAGCAGTCGCAGGCGGTCCTCACGCCAGCCCAGTGGGCGAAGGTCGGCGACGACGTGAAGAACCCGTTCCGCCAGGCGTTCGGCGGTCCGCCGGGCGGCGGGCGGCCGTAGCGGGCGCGGTGCGCGGCTGGCGCGGTGTGCCGATGCGCGGTGTGCCGATGCGCGGTGTGCCGATGCGCGCCGCGCCGATGCGCGCTGAGCGGTCAGTCGTCCAGCCAGCATGCCCGCCGCGACCTGTCCCCGCCCGCTGTTCGACACGTACTGCCCGGAACCGTCGCGGCCCACGGACGAGATGCGACGACCGGCCATGGCCGGGGCTGTGGAACAGCCGACGAGCGCGGCGCCGTCGCGCGCGGACGCGCTGCTCGCGATCACGGGCGCGCTCGTTCGCGCGGCGACTCCGGAAGCGGTCGCGGCCGTCGTCGTCGAACACGCGGCCCGCGCACTCGCTGCGCGACGCGGCGCGTTCGCCTTCCTGGCGAGCGGCGCGGAGGGCACCGAGCCGGCGCTCGAGATCGTCGCGGCGTGGGGATACAGCGACACGACGGTCGCCGGCTACCGCCGCGTTCCGCTCGCGGCCGCGTTCCCGCTCTGCGACGTCGTACGCACTGGCGAGCCAGTCCTGCTCTCGACCGCCCAGGCGCGTCGCGCGATGTACCCGAACCTCGCACGACTCGCCGACGAGAACGGAGCGGGCGCGATGGCGGCAGTGCCGCTCCTCGTGCCGGAACTCGACGGCGCCGCGCCGCGCGCGGTCGGCGCGCTCGGCTTCAACTTCGACGACGAGCGCGAATTCGAGGAGGCGGACCGCGCGTTCCTGATCGCCGTCGCGCAGCAGTGCGCCCACGCGGTCGAACGCGCCCAACTGTACGCCGCCGAACGGGCCGCGCGCGCGGAGGCCGAGGTGGCGCGACTGCGGGCCGAGGAGGCGAACCGCAGCAAGAGCCAGTTCCTGGCGAACATGAGCCACGAACTCCGGACCCCGCTCAACGCGATCGCCGGCTACGTGCAGCTCCTCGACATGGGACTGCACGGCCCAGTCACGGACGCGCAGCGCGATGCGCTCGGACGGGTCGACCGTGCCCAACGCCGCCTGCTCGGCCTCGTCACCGACGTGCTCAGCTACGCCAAGCTCGAGAACGGGCGAATGGAGTACGACGTGCGCCCCGTCGCGATCGCCGAGGTGCTCGACGAGATCGCACCGCTGGTCGAACCGCAGCTCGCCGCGAAGGGACTCACGTTCGACCGTGGCCCGCTCGACGCGCGCACGGCGGTGGTCTGGGCCGATCGTGAGAAGCTGGGGCAGGTGCTCATGAACCTGCTGTCGAACGCGGTGAAGTTCACCCCGAAAGGCGGACGGGTGAGCGTGGCGGTACTCACCCGCACGGCGACGCGAGAGACGGGAAGGGGAGGGGTGGCCTTCCTGCGCGTGACGGACTCGGGGATCGGCATCCCGCGCGATCAGCAGGAAGCGGTGTTCGAGCCGTTCGTGCAGGTGAAGGGAGGGTACACCCGTACGCACGATGGGACCGGGCTCGGGCTCGCGATCGCGAGAGAGTTGGCGAGGGGGATGGGAGGAGATTTGAGGTTGAGGAGTAGGGAGGGGGGAGGGGCGACGTTCACCGTGACGTTGAGGTTGACGTAGTACCCGTCCCGCCGTATCCGTTTCGCTCGATCCGTCCCGCCGTACCCGTCGTCGTTAGGCGGGACGGGGAATCGGAAGAGGCTGGTTGGCGGGGGCGAGCGGGACTGATAGCTCGGAGACCCGGTGGTGCAGATTCGGGTGGGGCGACGGGTGGAGCGGGACGTTGGGGGGCGTGTACCTCGGACGACGCAGCGGGACGTGCGAGATGGCGCGGGACAGGAACCGCGGACGGAGTGGGGCGACAACCCCGAACGGCGGACCGGAGCGCCCGGCCGGGCAGGGCGCGAGCGGGACGGATACGGCGAGGGGTGGTCGCCCGATCCGTTCCGCCCTCCGCCTTATCTGTGTCGCGGGTCCCGTTCCGCCCCCGCGTCATCCGTCCCGCTGCATCCGTCCCGCTGCATCCGTCCCGCTGCGTCCGTCCCGCTGCGTCCGTCTCGCCCCTGCTGTCGCGCCGTCCTCGTCACGCCCGACTCGTCGCGCCCGTCCCGTGCACGCCCGCGCGGGTCCCGTGTCGCCCTGAGGCCCCGACCGGCCGCGCGTTCCGTCCCGCGGGTCTTCGTCCGCGCCTCACTCCGTCCGTGGTCCCTGTCCCGCGCCATCTCGCACGTCCCGCTGCGCCCCACGACGTACACGCCCCCCAACGTCCCGCTCCACCCGTCGCTCCACCCGAGTCTGCACCACCGGGTCTTCGACCTCCCAGTCCCGCACGGGGCGAATCCCCTATCCTGGCCAGGCAGGCTGCGATCGTGACGACCGATCGCGAACGGCCATGGACGTCGACCCTGCACCCATAGCCTGGACCGAACCTCTACGGGATCGACGTGTGCCCGGCCTGCTGCGCCACCCACGTCCGTACGCGGCCGGTCAACACGTCGAGCGGAAGCGACCCGGCGCCGAGCACCTCGTCGTGGAACGCGCGCACGTCGAACCGCACCCCGAGCGCGCGCTCGGCCTCCGCGCGGAGCGCCCTGATCTGCAACTCGCCCGACTTGTAGGCCAGCGCCTGTCCGGGCCACACGATGTAGCGGTCCACCTCGACGTCGATGTCGTGCTCGGCCTTCGCCGAGTTCTCGACGAAGTACCGGACAGCTTGCTCGCGCGACCAGCCCATCGTGTGAATTCCCGTGTCGAGCACGAGCCGGAGTGCGCGCCACATCTCGTACGTGAGCTGGCCGTACTTGCTGTACGGGTCCTTGTACATCCCCAGCTCGTCGCCTAACGACTCGGCGTACAGCCCCCACCCCTCGGTGAACGCCGTGTAGCTCGCGTAGCGCCGGAACTCGGGGAGCGCGCCCAACTCCTGCGCGAGCGCGATCTGCAGGTGGTGCCCCGGCACCGATTCGTGCAGCGTGAGCGCCTCCATCTCCCACGTGGGGCGCGTGTCGACGCGGTACGTGTTCACCATGAACATCCCCGGCCGCCCCGCGTCGGGGGACCCGGCCCGGTAGTACGCGGTGGTCTGCGAGGGCGCGGCGAAGGCCGGGATCGTCTCGACCCCGTACGGCGTGCGCGGCAGCCGGCCGAAGAGGCGGATGAGCCCGGGGTCGACGCGCTTGGCGACGTCGCGGTAGGCGCGCACGAGCGACGCCGAGTCCCTGACGAAGAAGCGCGGGTCGGTGCGCAGCATGTGCGCGAACTCCGCCGCCGTGCCCGCGAACCCGGTCGCACGCATCACCGAGTCCAGCGCGGTGCGGATGCGGGCCACCTCGGCGAGTCCGATCGCGTGGATCTCGGCGGGCGTACGGTCCGTGGTCGTTTCGCGGCGGACGTTGTAGGCGTACCACGCGGCCCCGTCGGGGAGCGCCGAGAGCGCGATCGACGTGCGGGCGCGCGGGACGTAGGTGGCGGCGAGGTACGCGCGCAGCGCGCGGTAGGCCGGGATCACGGCCGAATCGAGCACGGCACGCGCGTCGTCGCGCAGGCGGGCGCGCACGGCCGCGGGCACGGCGGCGGGGATCCGCGTGAACGCCTCGGTGAGCGGGTTGTGGTCGACGTCCGCGGTCAGCAGGCCGTCGACCTGCGCGGGAACGTCGCGCAGCGTCACCTGCGGGGGCGTCACGCCGACCGCGAGCCCGCTGTCGAGGAGCGCGCGCGTTTCGGCCAGCACGCGCGGGATCGCGCGCAGCCGCGCCAGCAGGTCGGCGTAGTCGGCCGCCGTGCGCGCGGGCTGCTGGCGCATCACGTCGCCGAGCGACTGCGGCCCGCTCATCTGGTCGACGGCGAGCAACTCCGACGGGAAGCGGAGCCCGGC
>DASWUT010000488.1:0-3669 GCA_036401455.1 Gemmatirosa sp.
CCCCGTGGCCCTCCCGACGACGGCCGCCGCCGCGCGGAGCGCGCGGTCGACCCCGCGCACCACGGTGCACCCGGTTCCCCCCTCGGTGTCGGTGGCGTGCCCCACCGCGATCCCGAACGGCGCGAGGTCGACCGCCGGTGCCGTCGCGCCGTTAGGCATGGGACGCGAGTGGCGTCCGCGGCACGAGCAGCGTCGCGGCCAGCGGCCGCACCTCGACGATGAACGGCGTGCGGCCGAGCAGCTCGCCGTCGGCCTGCACCGGGCGCGGCGGATCCGTCTCGATCGCGATCGTGCGCCCCGCGCGGTACACGAGCGCCGCGTGCGGACGGAAGTCCTTCCGCACGAGGCGCAGAAACGCGCCCGCCGAGCTCGCGAACGACGTCGGCTGGAAGATGCAGACGTCCAGCCGCCCGTCGTCCTCGCGGATGTCCGGACCGAAGCGGAACAGGTCCCCGAGCACCGCGCCGAAGTTGGCGACGATCACCGCGCTCGCCTCGGCGCGCACCTCGTCGCCGTCGACGACGACGCGCGCCGTGAAGCGCTCGCGGGCGATCACGGCCCGCGCGGCCGTGACCACGTACGCGAGCACGCCGACGCGCCGCTTCCACACGGCCGACGTACCTTCGATCATCCGCGCGTCGACCCCCACGCCGGCCGCGAATGCGAACAGCCGCGCCGGCACGTCCGGCGCTGCCGCGTCCGCCGCGTCGACGCCCGTTCGGCGGAGCGCGCCGAGGTCGATGCGCGTGCGCGTGCCCGCGAGCAGCGCCGCCACTGCGCGGGCCGTGCCGAGCGGAATCCCGAGCGTGCGCGCGACGAGGTTCCCCGTCCCGCCCGGCAGCACCCCCACCGCGATCCCACTCCCCGCGAGCGCGCCGACGACGTCCATCGCCGTTCCGTCGCCCCCGAGCGTGAACACGGCATCGTACGCTGGGCGGTCGGCCGGCACCGCGTCGAGCACGAGCGCGCGCGCGAGCTCCGCGGCGTGCCCCGGCGCCTCGGTCCGCCGCACGTCGCACGCGACGCCCGCGCGCGCGAACGCGTCGACCGCCTGCGCTTCCCGCGCCGCCGAGCGGCGTGCCACCGGGTTGACGACGAGCAGCGCGCGCGCGGGAAGACCGCCGACGCGTGCCCCGCTCGCCGTCAGAACGTCCACCGCTTCGTGAAATCCAGGCTTCCCTGCGACGGGGTCTGCTGGAAGTAGCGTGTCGTGGCGTTGGTCAGACACGCCTGTTGCTGCAGTGCGGGCTCGACGCCGAGTTGCACCGAGAAGGTGTTGGTCACGCGCCGCTCGACGCGCACGCCGAGTCCACGCGTGAAGTTGTTGAACAGGCTCGTCGACGCGTCGCTGTTCTGCGAGAAGCTGCAGAACCCCGTGCTGAACGTGTAGAACGTCTTCTGCCCGAGCTGCCCGCCCACGCCGAGGCGCGTGCTCGAGAGGATGTTGGAGAAGCTGTTCGTCGAGCGGGCGAGCGCGGGATCGGCCGTGACCGCGCCCGTCTCGACCGAGATGATGTCGAATGGCCCGTTGCCGCGCGACAGCGCGCCCGACACGAGGCTTCCCGCCAGGCGCGAGACGATCGACGCCGCCGCCGCGAGCTGGTCGCTCGACTGCGCGTTGCCGAAGATCGCCGCCGCGGGCTCGCCGGTCACGAGGTAGCTGATGAGGTCCGTGTCCGGAATCGGCGGGTTGTCCGCGCTCGACAGCTGCAGCGTCGGCTGGTTGAGCGTGCCGCCGATCGCGACTTGCACGTGGACGTCGGGGCTGTTGGTGAACTGCCGCGTCTGCCGGACCACGTGCACCGCGCGGATGTCGAGCGTCGGATTGAGGTCGCCCGCGCCAAAGAAGCGCAGCGTTCCCGGTTGCACGTCGAACGTCGGCTGCGCGAGCGGCAGCAGGTCGAGGCGATACGTGCCGCGCTCGACGGCCAGCGAGCCTAACAGCGCGAGCTGCGGCACCGCGCGCCCGTTCACCTGCACGACGGCGCGCGTGACGGCGAGCGAGCCGCCGAGCTTGATGTTCGCCTCCGCGTTGCGCAACCAGACGTCGTCGCCGACCGAGAGGCGTACGTCGTTCAGCGCCAGGTTCTCGACGAACGACGCCGGCGCGCCAGGGAGCAGCGTGCGGTTGCGGAACACGGTCGTGTCGACGACGTCGCGGTACTCGTTGAGGTCGATGATTCGCTTGTCGACGAGCTCGGGGATGTAGATCCGCCCGCGCTCCGCGCGTACCGCGCCCGCGACCGTGGCCGCGCGAAACGTGCCGCGGATGTCGAGCGGCGTGGGCGTCGAGATCGTGAGCGTGGCGAGCCGCGGCCGGTCCACGGCGAGGAAGTCGCGCGCCGTCACCCGCAAGGCGAGCGCGGGGTCGTCGGCCGGCGACAGCGTCACCCAGCCGGCGAGGGCGAGCGTGTCGCCCGCTGCCCCGCTCCGCACCGAGAACCGCCGCACGGCGACGCTGTCGCCCAGAAGCGCGACGTCCGCGTGGATGTCCTCGAACCGCGTCCCCGATGCCTCGCTCGACAGCGCGCCCGCGGGGATCTGCACGTCCCCGTCGAGCCGCGGTGCCTTCCACGTTCCACTGACGTCGAACGTCGCCGCGAGGTGCCCGTGCGCGTCGTGCACGCCTGGCGCGAGCGCGGCCACGAGCGCGAGGTCGAGCGAGTCGGCGCGCACCCGCGCCCGGAGCGAGTCCGCGGGTGCCGTCCCCTGCGGCAAGCGCCCCGCCGACGGCTCGAGCGCGAGGTCGACGGGGAGCGAGCCCGTCGCCTCCAGCAGCCGCCGCCCCGCCGCGAACGCGCCGAGGTCGAGCCGCAGCCGGTGCGCCGCGTAGTCGGTCGCGAGCGTCGCGCTGTCCAGGCGCGCCGCCCCCGTGCCGGTGCCCAACCGCAGCGCGCCCACTCCGGCCCGCGCCGTGATCAGCGGCTCGGCGCGCGTGCCGGTCAGCCGCGCGGTGGCGTCCAATCGCCCGTCCACCGGCAGCACCGTCCGCCCCGCCCCCGCGACTTCGGCCACGTCCTGGATCGACACCGCGGTCGCGTCGAACGCACCCGTCACCGGCCCGCGCTCGGGCAGCGTCGCAGCGAGCGTGAGGCGCGAACCAACGTCCTCCCCCTCACCGCGCAGGGTGAACGGATCGAGCGCGAGCACGCCCCCCGTCTCGCCCGTCCCCGGCGCGAGCGCGGTCCCACCGCGTACCACGAACCGCGTCGGCGCGGCGAGCGTCCACAGGTGCCCCGGGCGCGGTACGAGGCGCGCGCTGTCGAGGGCGACGACGGTACTGTCGCCCGCGCTCACCGTGTGCCCCGCCCCGGCGAGCGAGAGCCCCGAGTCGCTCCCCATCGTCACGTCGTAGCGGCCCGCGGCCGTCGTGCCCGCGTAGTGCGCCGTCGCGCGCGAGAACGTCACCGATCCCGCCCCGATCGAATCGGCCGACGCGGCAAGGGTCACGGTGGGCATCGAGCGAAGCGCGGTGGCCGCGGCGGTCATCGTGAGCGCGCCCGCGCGGAGGCCACCGTAGACGAGATCCCGCCCATCGATCGTCGCCGCGCCGCGCAGCCCGTCGGCGACCGTCGTGTCGAGCGTGCCGGCGAGCGTGAGCGTCGCACGCACCGTCCCGGCGAGCGAGTCGGTCGTCACCGGCGGCGCGGCGCCCGTCGCGGCGGAATC
>DASWUT010000489.1:0-7143 GCA_036401455.1 Gemmatirosa sp.
GCGACGGGCGATTCGCCGGCGAAGATGTTCACTCCCGCGAAGATCGCCGCCGTCGCGACGATCTCGAACATCAACGAAATCGACCCGAGCCGCGAAGCACTGACCCGGTCGCAGAACCCGGCGATCCAGAGCTACGCCCGCGACATGATTGCGGAGCACACGCGCTTCGAACAGCAGCTGCGCGACATGCTCAACCGGAAGAAGATGCTCGAGGAGGACAACGCGCTCTCGCTGCAGCTCAAGCGAAACGCGCAGCCCACGCTCGACTCGCTGCGCAGCAAGCAGGGAATGGAGTTCGACAAGGCGTATGTCAACCAGCAGCTCGAGTCGCACGACATCACGCTGAAGACGCTCGACACGTCGCTCATCCCACTCGCCACGGACCCGGACATGAAGACGATGCTCCAGAACCAGGTCCGGCCGGCCGTCGTGCGCCACCTCGAGCGCATCAAGCAGATCCAGAACGCGATGATCGCAGGGCGCGCGAGCTGATACGCCCGCGGGAACGCTGACGCGTTCGACGCTCGAACGCTGGTACGCGGCCGCGGTCGCGGGCGCCCACCCGGGCCCCGCGGTCGCGGCCGCGATCGCGTCGTACCAACTTCCGGCTCCGCCCGGCGGCGTGCACCTGCTCGCCGTCGGCAAGGCCGCTCATGAGATGGCGCGCGCGGCCGTCGCGGCGCTCGCCGCGCGTGGTGTCGCGCCGGCGGGTGGCCTCGTCGTCGCGCACCACCCCGCCCCACCCCCGGCCCCTGGGGTCGACGTCGCCGTTGGCGACCACCCGATTCCTGGCGCGGCTTCCCTCCGCGCGGCGGCGGCCCTCGGCGTCGCGGCCGCGCGGATCGGGCCCGCCGACCTCGGCGTCGTCCTCGTGTCGGGTGGGATGTCGAGCCTGGTCGCGTCACCGATCGACGCTCGGCTGGCGGCCGACGACCTCGCCGCCACGTCGCGTGCGCTCCTCGCGGCCGGGGTGCCGATCGACGTCGTGAACGCGGTCCGCAAGCGCGTGAGTCGCTGGGGCGCGGGACGACTCGCGCGCGCGCTCGCACCGGCGCGCGTACTCTCCCTGGTGGTGAGCGACGTTGCCGGCGACGACCCGGCCGTCATCGGGTCGGGGCCGTGCGCACCCGACCCATGGACGGCCGCCGCGCTCCGCGACGCGCTCGCGCCCACAGGCGTCTGGTCGGCCCTGCCGCCGCGCGTCCGCCTCTTCCTCGACGGCGACGCGGTCGAGACACCCAAGGCGGGCGATCCGGCATTCGCGCGCGTGGACGTGCAGATCGTGCGGACGAACGCCGACGCGCGCGCGGCCGCTGCGGACGCGGCCCGCGCGTCCGGGTACGCCATGGTGATACACGACGGATGGCTCGCCGGCGAGGCCGCGCCGCTCGGACGGGCGCTCACCCAGGCGCTCACGGGAACGCTCGTGGGGACGCTCGTGGCCGCCGACGTGTCCGAGGGCGCACGCGGCATCGCGCACGTGTGGGGCGGTGAGCCCACGGTGACGCTCGGTCCCACGCCGCACACGCGCGGCGGCCGGATGCAGGAACTCGCGCTCGCCGCGGCAGCCGCGTTGCACGAGGCGGGATCACGCGCCCGAGGCATCGGGGTACTCGCCGCGGGAACCGACGGGCGCGACGGTCCGACGGACGCGGCGGGTGCGGTGGTCGACGCGACCACGTGGGCCGCCGTTCGGGCGCGCGGGCGCGACCCGGCCGCGGACCTCGCCGCGCACCGGAGCTACGACGCGCTCGACGCCGCCGGCGCGCTGCTGCCCGCGGCCCCGAGCGGGACGAACGTGGCGGACGTGGTGCTCGCGCTCCGCGCGTGGGAAACCGGTTAGGCGCGTCCACCTGCGGGCACGACTGCCTAACCGATGCCTAACGACGGGGCACCCGTCTGCGGCCGTCAGTACGTCCGGTACGCCCTCGCGCCGCGGTAGCCCGCCCCGTACCCGGACTCCGTGCGGTCGACCGACCCGCCGTACAGCGCACCGAGCGCACCGCCCGCGACGGCGCCGATCAGCCCGCCACGCACTCGGTTGCCGCGACCGCTCGCGGCCGCGCCGAGTATCGCGCCAGCGACCGACCCGAACACGCCGTCGCGCGCCGCGTGCGCCTGCGGCTCTCGGTACACCGGCGCCGCGGCTCCATAGCCTCCGCCGCTCGACACGCCGGCGCTCGTCGCCTCTGGGCCGCCGCCCTGGGTCGCGTACGTGCCGGGCCCGGAGGGCGCGGGCGCGTACGTCCCCGCATCGGATGCCCCCGCGTTCGACGTCGTGGTCTCGGGCGCGCGTGGCGCGGCGACCACGGCCGCTGCCGGGTACGCGACGCGCGCCTCGGGCCTGGCCGCGAGCACCTCGCCGCCGTCCGCGTGGACGACGTGCCGGCCGCCGCCCGCGGCCGGCATCGCCGTCGCCTCGCGCGGTCGCACCCCATTCACCCGCGCGCGGTGGACGGCCGGCGTCGCGGAGATCGAGGCCGTCGGCATCGGCGCGGCGGCGACGGGTATCAGCGCCGGCGTCACGGTCACGGCGGGTACCTGCTGCCGCTGCAGCTGCGCGGCGAGGACCACGTCCTTGTTGAGCCCCGGCTCGGGGGCGGGATGCCGAGCGCACGCCGCGGTCACCACCGCCGCAACGGCCGCTGCCGCCTGTCGGATACGCTGCAGCCGGGTCGTGCGTGGCACAGGGACGGACATGCGTGCGACACGAGGCATCGGGACTCCTCCGGAAGAAGACGGACGGGTCGACCGTGACGGAACGATCATCTTGTAAACGGATGACGGCGAAACGTTCCCGCTCCAGGACGAGTCGGCGGCGGGCTACGGCGTCCGATCGACCGAGTGCCCGTAGAGGGCGCCAAGCGCGCCGCCGGCGACGGCGCCGATGAGGCCGCCGCGCAGGCGGTCCTTGCGATGGCTTGCCGCGACGCCGACCATCGCCCCCGCGACGGCGCCGATCGCGCCGTCGCGCTGCGCGTGCCCCTGCGGCTGGCGGTACACCGGGCGCGGCGTCGCGCCGTAGGTGCCGCCGTACCCGCCGGTGCCGTACCCACCGCGCCCAGCCCCGCCGCTTCCGTAGCCGCCATTGCCGTACCCGCCGCCGTTGTACGTTCCCGCCTCGCGCGGGGGCGGGTACGGGTCGTACGTGGGCCGCGCGACGGGTGCTGGCGCGGGCGCGACGGTCGCATACGGGGCCGGGGCGGGCGCCGCGGGCGCGGTCCGGTAGATCACGTGCTCGATCACGCGCGTGCGCTCCGATCCGCGCGTCGGTTCGGGCGCGCGTGCGGAGGCGCCGGTCAGCTCCTGCGGCGAGACCACCTGCGTCGCGGCCTGCCGCTGTCCTGCGAGCGCGAGGTCGTTGTTGAGCGCCGGGTCCGCGTCCGCGGGCGTGGCCTGCGGACGTTGCGAGCAGCCCGCGAGCATCGCGAGCGAGACGGCGCCGAGGACGAGTTGGCGTGGGGCGAGGCGAGCGGTGCGGAGCTGGCGCATGGGCGGGGTCGGTGGGCTGGCGACGCGGGTTCGACGCCGGACCCGCCGAGGCGTTAACGACGTACGCCGTGTCCGGGCGGCGTCGTGTCCGATCGGGGCTACATTGCGCGCCATGCGCCGCGACCCGTTCACGATCGGCATCATCCAGGACCACGCGAGCGACGACGCATCGGCGAACGTCGCGCGCGCAGAGGCGCTCGTCCGTGAGGCGGCGCGCCGCGGCGCGCAGATTATCTGCCTCAAGGAGCTGTTCAACACGCCGTATTTCGCGAAGTCGACGAAGGTCGAGCACTTCGACCTCGCCGAGTCGGTGCCCGGACCGACGACGGACCGGTTCCAGACGCTCGCCAAGGAGCTGGCCGTCGTGCTCATCGTGCCGCTGTTCGTGCGGCGCGCCGCCGGCCTCTACATGAACTCCGCGGTCGTGATCGACGCCGATGGCTCGCGCCTCGGGGTGTATGACAAGATGCACATCCCGCACGACCCACTGTTCGAGGAGAAGTACTACTTCACCCCCGGCGACGCGCACCTCGACTACCACGGCGAGGAGCCGGGGCGCGCGAACGGCTTCATGGTCTGGAAGACGCGCTACGCGACGATCGGCGTCCTCGTCTGCTGGGACCAGTGGTACCCCGAGGCGGCGCGCATCACGGCCCTGTTAGGCGCGGACGTGCTGTTCTATCCGACCGCGATCGGCTGGCATCCGGCGGAGAAGGACGAGTGGGGGCACGCGCAGGTCGAGGCGTGGCGCACCGCGCAGCGCGCGCACGCGATCGCCAACGGCGTGTGGACCGCGTCGCCTAACCGGATCGGGCACGAGGACGAACCGGGCACGAATGGGCTGGAGTTCTTTGGGCACTCGTTCATCGCCGACCCGTTTGGGCGGATCGTCGCCGAAGCGGGAACCGAGGAGGCGGTGCTCGTGCACACGTGCGACCCGCGGTTGCAGGAAGAGGTGCGGCGCAACTGGCCGTTCCTGCGCGACCGGCGCGTCGACGCGTACCGGCCGATCCTGCACCGGTGGTTGGGCACCGGCGCCATCCGTTAGGCGATGGCCGGCATGACCCAGCCCGGCGAGCCGCTGCGCATGCCGGCCGAGTGGGAGCCGCACGCGGCGACCTGGCTCGCGTGGCCGCATCACGAACCCGACTGGCCGGGCAAGCTCGGCCCGATCCCGTGGGTGTACGCGGAGATCGTCCGCGCGCTGCACGTGCACGAGCGCGTCGAGGTGCTCTGCCACAGTGAGGCCGTGCGCGAGGCCGCGCGCGACGCACTCGACGCCCACGGCGTCTCGCCCGACGGCTATCGCCTGCACGTCACGCCCAACGATCGCGTGTGGGTGCGCGATTCCGGGCCGACGGGCGTCCTCCGCGCCGATGGGACCCCGCTCTGGCTCGACTGGGGTTTCAACGCCTGGGCGAAGTACGACAACTACGACCTCGACGCGCGCGTCGGCGAGACGTTTGCCGCGATCAGCAGCCTGCCGCGCATCGCCCCGGCCCGGCCCGACGCGCCCGCGGGCACGCCTCGTGACGACCGCCTGGTGCTCGAGGGCGGCGGGATCGAGGTCGACGGTCAGGGGCTGATGCTCGTGACCGAGGAATGGCTGCTGAGCGACGTGCAGGTCCGAAACCCGGGCCTCACGCGCGAGGACTACGAGCGGGTCTTCCGCGATTGGCTCGGCGTGCGGCAGACGCTCTGGCTTGGTGAGGGGTGCGTGGGCGACGACACGCACGGTCACATCGACGACGTCGCGCGCTTCGTCGCGCCAGGCGTGATCGTGCTCGCGCACGAAGATGACCCGGCCGACGAGAACCACCGCCGCTCGCGAGACAACCTGCGCCGGCTGCAGCTCGCCGGCGGCGACCGCGGCGCGCTGCGTGTCGTCACGCTCCCCTTCCCGCGCCCCGTCGTCATGCGCGGCGAACGCCTGCCGGCGAGCTACGCCAACTTCTACGTCGCCAACGGCGTCGTGCTCGTGCCCACGTTCAACGACCCCAACGACCGCCGCGCGCTCCACGCGCTCGCCGAGCTGATGCCCGACCGGCAGGTCGTCGGCATCCACGCGGTCGACCTCGTCTGGGGACTCGGTACGCTGCACTGTCTCACGCAGCAGCAGCCCGCTGCGCAGTCGGCGACCGGAATCGCGTAGTTTCCGGCCGTGTCCGTTCCTCCGCTTCCTTCGTGGGCCACCCGCCCGACCCGCGGCGGGCCGCCCCCCGGCTCGCCCAGCGACCAGCAGCTCGCCGCCTTCGTCGGCCCGCGTTGGGCGACGTACCGCCGCAAGTTCACGCCGTTCTTCGAGGACCCGCAGTTCGTCCCGACGTGGAACTGGGCCGCCGCGCTCGTCTTCCCGCTCGTGCCGGTCTGGTTTCTCTACCGGAAGCTGTACGTCCCGTTCGTGTTCTTTCTGTTCGCGCCGAGCGTGGTGTTCTGGATGCTGTGGGGCGGCCCGGACGTGCCGACGCAGACGGTACCGAACCCGATCGCCGGCGGTCCGCCCGTGACGGTGCTCGCGCCCGAGCCGACGCTGCTCATCGTCGGCATTCTCGTCTCGCTCGCCATCCTCGCCGGCGGCACGGCCAACTACCTCCTGTTCCGGCGCGCCCAAGCGGCGATCAAGGTCCTCGTGCCCCGCTCTCCCTCGTCCGATGCCGCCCTGCCCCTGCTGGGCCGCGTGGGCGGCGTGAGCTGGCGCGCCGTCGGACTCGGTCTGTTGGTGGTGATGTTGATGCAGGTCGTCTACCGCCTGAGCGGCGGCTGATCTCGACGTCCTGACCCCACCGTCGTACCCCGCGTCGTACCCCGCCGGGTCACCCCCGGCGCGTCGACTCCGCCCGCCCAGCCCCGCCGTCGCAACTCCGCCCTGTCCTCGAACTGCCCGTGCGGTTCGGGGTATATTCGGGGTGCCCACCCCCGTTCGCCGCCGCCTCACCATCCTCGCCGACGCGGCGCGCTTCGACGCTCCCTGCGCCGCGCGCACCGGCGCCGCGCGCACTGGTGCCGCGACGGCCGCTCCGCCCCGCCACCCCCTTCCCGCGCTCGCCGCGTCCGACGTCGAGCCCGCGGCGATCTACCACTCCGTGGCCACGGATGGGCGCCGCATCCCGCTGCTGAAGCTGCTCCTCAGCAACCACTGCGTTCACGACTGCGCGTACTGCCCGCTCCGCCGCTCGGCCGATCCGGAGCGCGCGCGGCTCGAGGTGCACGAGGTCGTCCGCCTCACGCTCGATTACCACCGGCGCGGACTCGTCGACGGCCTGTTTCTGAGCGCCGCCGTGGATGGCAGCGCGGACGCGACGATGGAACGACTCGTCGCCGTCGCACGCGTACTCCGCCGCGAGCACCAGTTCGCCGGCTACATCCACCTCAAGGTCATCCCGGAGGCGAGCCGGGAGCTGATCGCCGAAGCCGGACGGTGGGCCGACCGGGTGAGCGTGAACGTGGAGCTCGCGCGCCAGACCGACCTCGATGTCCTCGCGCCGGGCCGCACGCACGCGACGATGCGCGAGGCGATGACCCGCCTTCGCGATGGCATCGCCGAGGCTCACGAAGCTGGCCGGTTCGCGGCGCGGTGGGGCACGCCGGCGCGGGGCCGACGGGCACGCTGGGAGCACGTGCCCCGGTTCGCGCCTGCCGGCCAGGTCACGC
>DASWUT010000490.1:0-2156 GCA_036401455.1 Gemmatirosa sp.
CGCAGGGAGGTTCCCACGACAGCCCGGCTCGCGGCTGCGCGAGCGCGTTACGCGGCGAACAGGTCGTGCTGCGGGTCGGTTGGCAGAATGCCGCGCGGGGGGGTGTCGCCCGCGGCCCGCGTGGCGAGGCGCGCGTCGTACGCGGCAGCGGCGGCGTGCGCCTGGCGAAGGCGTTCCGCCCACGGGCCGGGCGGGCAATAGCTGCCGCCAAATGGCGCGCCCGTGATCGCCGCCAAGTGGTTGACGATCCGCTGGCGCGAGAGGGTGACGCGGCGGCGCTCGTCGCGCGCGATGCCGAAGTGCGCGGTCGACGCGGCGCGCCGCGCCGGTGTGCAGTACTGCGCGCGGAACGTGTCCACGCGGACGCCGAGCAGCGCGCACGCGTCCGCGCGCAACATCCGGTCGCTCGGGTCCGGGTCGAGCACCGCAGGGCAGAGTTGCGGGTCGCACGACAAACGCCGTGGTGTGGGGGTCATCGACATGGCTGCGGTGATGGGGACGAGGTCGGGACGTCGGTGCGGCAACCCGCGGTGCGCGGGCTCGGACCGAGTCCGCGGCGGACAGTCGCGCCTACGGGCAGGCCCGACCACCGCATCACGGCCGCTACACATTGCGTTAGGCCCGTTCGACGAATGACCGGATACGCCGCGGCGTAGCGCGTACGGACTGTCGCGGCCGACTCAGCCACACACCACGAGACCGCGTCAGCGCTGCTACGGGTCGCGAGGCGCTGAGGCGCGGTGCCGCCGCCCGCGTCCGCCGGGCAGTCGCACCCGGCGCCACGCCCGACCACCGCGTCTGTGCCGCGCGACATCCGTTGGGCCTGCGGAGCGCAGTGCGCGATACGTCGCAGGGGGGGGTACCCGCGGGCAGTCGCGCCGGGCGCCTCCGCGTCAGCCGGGCCGGGGCCCGTGGACGCCGCCGGTCCGCGGACCGGCGACCCGCGACCACCGACGTCTGCAGCGTGACGCGGGCGCGGCGGACCACGACCGGTCGCCTAACGCTGTACGACGGAACTGGACCTCGGACAGGCGCGCGCGGGCGCGCGGCGTGCCGCAATGTTGGTCCCGGGTCGGCGTGGGCCCGCCCTCCGGTGATCGTCGCGCGTCGTCTGGCCACCCAGTCGGCGTCCGCCGCGTGGCGCCGCGTGCGTCGGCGTTAGTCCCACAGTCGGAGCGCGCCTCCACGCTCGATCGGCGTCGTCGACGGGCAGGCGGCCGAGCGGGCGGACGTCAACCGGCTGCCCCAGCAGGCCGGTACCCACGTCAGCGAGCGCGTCCGCCGCGGCCGGCGCGAGCGGGGCGTCGGTGAGCAGCACGAGCCAGGCGCCCGCCGGGCCGGCGGCGTGGACCCGCAGGTCGGGCGCGCCCGCGGCCATGGCACGCGCATGCGCGGCGGCGAGCCGGTCGGGGGCGAGGCCGAGGAGCGCGAGCACGTGCTCGCGTCGCACGCGTTGGCGCGGTGGGAGGGCCACGGACGTCAGGGGCGAAGAGATTGCGCCGAGCGGTCGCCAATGTGGCGACCGTGCAAACGCTCCCGGGGTGCGCTCGCCCGCTCCCCCGCCCGCGCCAGGCGTGCGCACGCCGTGTGGCCGCCCTCTGATGCTCGTCGGCGGTGTGCGATCTCACGTTGCGCGCGCGTCGGTACGACGAGAGATACCGTGCCGGCGTCGCCATACGGCGGGCGCTGTGCGGAGCGTCGTCTGCACCGATCCGCACCGCCAGTCGCGACTGGCGCCGTCGTATGCCCACCGCGCAACACCGCTCGTCGACCCTACGCTGAGCGCTGGGCGGTTCGGCGCCATGCGCTCGCCGCTGCGGTCGGCGGTCGCGGTCCGTGGTTGTCGCCCCCGGCGCCGAGCCCGCCCCGTCTCCCGCGTCAGCGCCGTTCATTCGTCGACGCGTATCACTTCAACGGTCTGGCGCGTCCGTCCTGCGCGACCGGTCCGACGCGGTGCCGGATCCGCTGCCTCACTCGCGCCCACGACGCGGATCGTGCGCCCGCGGCCCCGGAGCGCGCGGCGGCGCCTCAGCCCGGTCAGGAACCCGGGCCAGACCGACAACCGCTCGCCGCGCTCCGCCTCGACGCGGGGCCGCCGGCGCGGGTCGGCAGCCGGTTACGGATCCGGCGGGTTGGCGCGCGGCCGCCGTGCCGGT
>DASWUT010000491.1:0-3551 GCA_036401455.1 Gemmatirosa sp.
AGGTCGTGCGTGACGAGGATCGCCCCGGCACCCTTTGGGACCGAGATCGGGTCGTAGTCGGGGAGTTCGAGCAGGAGCGACAGCAGACGGATCTGCACGTCGGTGAGATCGCCGACGCGTTCGCGAAGCATCGCGTGCGGATGCTTGGCGAACTGTTGGCGCCACTCGAGGATCGCGAGATCCACGGCCTTCTCGGCGCCAAGATTCTGTCGAACGAGCGTTTCCATCTGGTCGAGCAGCGCCTGATCGCGGAGGATCGACAGCTGCACGTCGAAGATCGCCGCCTCGTCCGGGCCGGCCTGTCGCTCGGCGCGTGCACGGACGAGTTCGAGCCGATCGCCTGCGGCGTCGATTGCCGCGTGCAGGCGCGCCAACTCGGCGGAGATCTGCTCGTCCGGGATGATCCGCTGCGGCACGTCGGGCACCTCCCAGCGCAGGAGGTGCACGGGCCCCACGACGATCCCCGGCGATGCCGCGATCCCCGCGAGCTGCAATCTCACGTCGTTACCGCTCCCCGAACTTGGCGTCGACGAGCGCTTCGAGCGCCGCGACGGCGGCGTCCGCATCGGGGCCGCTCGCCTTCAACACGATCGTCGCCCCGCACTCGGCGGCGAGCATCATCACGCCCATGATGCTCTTGCCATTGACCTCCATGTCGTCGCGCGTGATGGTGACGTCGCTCTGGAACCGTGACGCGGCCTTCACCATCTCGGCAGCTGGGCGGGCGTGCAGGCCGTGCTTGTTCTGGATCTGGACTGGCCGTTCGACCGTCGGCATGGGCGGGGGTGCAGGGCGATCGGGAGAGAGCTGGCGGATCGGCGAGGTCAGCGGAGCAAGCCGTACAGGGTAAAGATGGCGAGGAGTGTCAGCGCGAGGCGCCACCCATCGAGTCGACCATGTAACCGTGCAAGCACGACCGCGGCCACGACGACGACGACGAGCGAGGCGCCGAGCACTGTGCGCCCCGGTCCGATCGCACGCTCCAGCGCGAGCGGGAGAGCGGCACCGCCGACGAGCGCCGCAGCCTGCGACAGCCGCTCGGGACCTTGCCGGAACAGCGGATGCGCGAGTGCCTGCGCGACGCGGAGCCCCTGGGCGAGCCCGGTGCGAAGCCCCCACACGCGCAGCGCGACGTGGCCGGCGTTGTAGAGGAGCAGGAAGCCGCCCACCGTCACGAGCGGCGACGCCCCGGCCCCGAACAGAAGCAGGCCGACCGCGGAGCAGAACGGCAGCCAGGCCGCCCAGACGAGTCGGTCGCCGACGCTGCCTAACGGACCGCAGAGGGCGGTGCGAAAGCGCTCGATGCGCGCCGCGGGTTCGCCGTCCAGCTCCGCGCGCGCGAGGGCGCCAACGGCGAGTGCGGCGAGGTACGGGTGTGCGTTGAAGTACGTGCTCTCGCGTGCGAGCGCCTCGTGGTACGCCGGCCCGTCGCGGCCGCCGGGGAGGAGCGCGAGCGCGGGTTCCACGCAGAAGCCGACGCCGGTGCCGAGCAGCAGCTCGTAGTTCCACGAGCCCTGAATCGCGAACAGGCGCGCGAGCATCTGGGCCCGTGTCAGGAACGGCACGACCGCGCCGGACCTCGTGCCCGGTGCAGCGCCGAGCGGGAGTGTCACGCCGCTCACTGCAAGGCGAGCCGCAGCAGGCCCGCGGCGATCCCCGCCGCGAACAGCAGGCGCGCGCGCGGTACGAGGTGGAACAGCTTCCAGACCGCGCTGCCGGCGACCGTCGCGGCCACGCTGACGACGACCGCGCGCGACAGGCGCGCCTCCGCACCCCAGTGCCCGACCGTGCTCGCGAGCAGCGGGAGCGACAGCTGCAACGCGACCACCGTGAGCGCGAACCCGCGCAGCAGGTCGAACCCGAGCCCGGTGAGCTGCAGCCGCGAGACGCTCCGCCGCGAGCCGGCCTGGAGTGCCGGTGCCTGCGCCCGCGCGAGCTGCCCGTTCAGCCGGCGCAGGACGATCATCGACTCGCCGCCGACCCACGCCGTCGCGAGCGCGCAGGTGACCGCGAGCACGAGCGCTCCGGCCGCGCCCTCCGGATGCAGCGCGTACAGCGCACCGCCGACCACCGCGGCCGACCCCCACTCGGGGTAACGCGACGCGCCAACGGGCAGCGTTTCGAGCGCGACCAGCTCGAGCACTGCGCCGACGAGCAGCCCACGCCCGGGCTCCCCGACGACCGCACCGGCGAGCGTCGCCGCGACGAGCGGCCGCGAGATCATCGCCTGCGGAAAGCTCACCACGTCGAGGCCGAGCACCGCGCCCAACAGCGCGAACCGGAGCACGTCGAGGTTCGCAAAGCGTAACCGCTCGAGCGCGGTGAGCGCGGCCGCGGGGTCAAACATCCGCGCGCCCGGCGAGCACCTCGAACAGCGGCACCGGCTTGGCGGCGGGCACGTCCTGCGCCGTCACCTGCACCCCGGAGGCGGCGAGCGCGCGAAGCGACGCTTCCTCGTCCGGTGTGAGAAAGACGTAGCGCATCCGCTGCACGCGCCCGGCGCGGTGGTGCACGCCGCCGACGTTCACCGCCGAGATCCCCGCGGTGGTACCCGTCGCACGAGTCGCATCGACGAAGCGTCGCATCGTCGACACGTCGCCCGCGAGCACGATCGCGCGCGCGCGTCCGGCGGCGAGCGCCGCGTGCATCCTCGCCGCCTCGTCGACCGTCGCGAAGCGCACCTCCATTTCCGGCGGCACCGCCATACGGTAAAGCTCCTGCTCCCACTCGCTTGCGGCGAGTTCGTCGTCGACGACGACGATGAGCTGCACGTCGAGCGGCCGCCCCCAGCCGAGCACGACCTGCCCGTGGATCAGCCGGTCGTCGATCCGGTAGAGCTCAACCGGCACGGGCGACGCCCGCTGGGGTGAGGAGCGCGACCTGCCCGCGCGCGACCGCACGTGCGGCGGCGGCGCGGGTACCTTCGGCGGACAGCAGGTCGCCTCCGCACGTACCATCGGCGCTGCACACGAAATCGAGCAACGTACCGAGGTTCGTGCCCGTCACGACGGTGACGTCTGGGCGGTCGCGCTGCACCCGGCGTGCGGCCATCGCGCAACTCCCGGCTGGCAGATCGGTGAACACGACCAGCGCCGCGGACGCGTCGAGCTTTTCGCGCATCACCCGTTCGATGTCCGCGCTCCCCATGTCGCGGTTACTCAGCACGTCGAGCAGTTCGCCGCGGCCGGTGATCTGGTCGACCGCCGACCGAAGACCCGCCGCGAGGTCGCCATGCGCGGCGATGAGCGCGACCGGCCGCCGTGGCGCGTCGATGACCGCCGCCGCGTCCACCCCGGTCGCGCTCCCGGGATTCGCACCCGGAGCGTCACTCATCGTCGTCGCGCAGATAGCGCTGCAGCTCGAGCGCGCGGCGCCCGCGGCCGCCGTTCGCGCCATCGCCCGCCGCGAGGGCCTGCTCGCGCGCTTCGGCCTGGGCGCGCATGCGCCCGATCAGCCGCTGGTTGAACGCCTCGGCGGGGTCGACGCCCGTACTGTACCGTAGCAGGTGGTTCATCGCGATCACCTCGGCGATGACGGTGATGTTCTTCCCC
>DASWUT010000492.1:0-1749 GCA_036401455.1 Gemmatirosa sp.
CGCGGACCGCCGCGGGGGCGACGGCCGCGACGAGCACAGCGAGCGCGATCAGGATCGCGACGCGACTCACGTACAGTGCCGCGACCAGCAGGCTGCACGCGACGTACGGCAGGCACCAGGGCGTGCGCAGGAAAAACAGGCCGGCCATCGCGACCCACGTCGCCTCGATGTTGGGCCCCCCGCCGACGAACCCGGGGATCATCGGGTGTCCGTCGGGCGAGGCGAAGAACGTCAGCAGCATGTCGCGGTAGCACACGATCTTGACGAGGACCGCAGCCAGCACCGCCGCGCTCGCCCAGCGCAGCCCACGGAGCGCGCCCTCGCCGCCCGCGAGCAGCCCGAGCGTCGCCGCGACCGTCGCCGCGAACGCCGCGACGACCACGTTCGCCAGGAACGGCCGCGCGCCGAACGCGAGGTACGCGGCGATCGTCGTGAGTCCCGTCACCGCGAAGTACACGGCCATCTCCGAGCGCCACCGCACCACGCGGCCGCGCCGCAGCAGCACCAGCCCGAGGGCCAGCAGCACGACGTGGTAGGGCTTGGCCGCCGGGCCGCCCGTCGGCCCGTCCATGTCGTCGATCACCCGGCCCGTGAGCGTCACCGTCTGGAGCGTCAGCAGCACGTACGTCGCGCCGGTGAGCCACGCCGCGACCGCCTCTGGCGACGGCCGCCGCTCGCGAAAACGTGCAATCACTTCTTCGTCACCGCGATCAGCCCGACCACCGCGGCGAGCGAGGACCCAAGCCCCGCCAGCAGCGGCGCGAGGTCGCGGTGCGGCTGGGTGGCGTCCTTCACCGGCACCGTGACCACCGCGCCTGCCAGCGGCTCCGGCGATCCGTCCGGCGCGAAGCGGTGGTGCCGCACGCTCTCGATCCGTCCGTTCGGCTCGCGCACGAACGCGGCCCGCACATCGGCCTGTTCGGTCGCGCCGCCAGCGGCTTGGATGTAGTAGCTGAGCGATCGCCCCGGCACGTAGGCCACCGTCGTCGGCGAGTGCACCGCGCCCTTCACGACGACCACGCCCTCGTAGCGCGGCACCGTCAGCACGTCGCCGTCCTCGAGCGTCACGTTGTCGCGGTTGCGCGGATCGCGCACCACCGCCGCCACGTCGATGCCGATGAAACCGAGGCTGTCCGCCGCGCGGCGGAGCGTCGCGCCCGGCACGTACGCCTCGGTCGTGAACCCGCCCGCCCGCGCGACGACGTCCGCCAGCCGCTCGCTCTTGGAACGCAGCGTGTACTCGCCCGGCATCCGCACCTCGCCGTGCAGCGTCACCGTGCGCGGGAGCGAGAAGTTCTCCTGCCGCAGAATCAGCACGTTGTCGTACGGGCGGAGCGCGATCTCCTCGCGCGCTTCCGGCCGGTCGTCGCCGGCATCACGCCCGGGCGCGCCGCCGTTCCGCCCGCTCCGCGGGTCCGACGCGAACGCGTAGCTCGAGTCGAGCCGCACGCGCTCGGTCACGGCCTCACTTCCCCCGCTCCGGTTGGTCGCCATGTGCGCCACCTCGGCCGCGTCCAGCGACGCTCCCTCGTTGAATCCACCGGCGAGCAGCGCCACGTCGCGCAGCGTCATCCCCGCGCGGTACGGGTAGCGGCCCGGGTGACGCACCGCGCCGGTGATCGCGACGTAGCGGTCCGGACGGAACTGGGCTTTCGAGAAGACCTGGATCTCGTCGGCGTCGGCGAGGAGGAACTCGCCGCGCGTCGCTCCCGTGGTGTCGGCCAGCTGCGCATGCAGCTGCACGCGCGA
>DASWUT010000493.1:0-2951 GCA_036401455.1 Gemmatirosa sp.
CATGCGCCGCGCGCCCATCATGCGCCGCGCGCCCATCATGCGCCGCGCGCCCATCATGCGCCGCGCGCCCATCATGCGCCGCGCGCCCATCATGCGCCGCGCGCCCATCATGCGCCGCGCGCCCATCATGCGCCGCCAACACGATGATGGCGTGCACGTGGTTCGGCATGACGACGAACGCGTTCAACCGAACATGCGGGTAATGCCGCGGCAGGCCACGCCAGACGTCCAGTACCAGCCGGCCTTCCACGGTCAGGCACATGCGTCCGTCTGGCGTGATGGCGCCGAACAGGCACACGCGGCGGTGCGCGCAAACGGTCACGAAATACGCCCCCGGCCGTGCGTAATCGTAGCCGCGCAGGCGAATCGAGCGGCGGTGGTGCCGCGCCGGATCGTACCGCACCGTCAGCCCGCCCCCGTGATCGTCGTCCGCGATGCCCGACGCACCGTCGTCGGGGCGGGTGGGCCGCCGCGACCGGCCTCGCGCCGCACGTTAGGCCAGCATCAATCCATCAACCGCAGCGGCATCACCAGGCACAGATACTTCGCCGGATCGCTCCATCCCTCCGGCTCGAGCGTCGCCGCGCGCTCGGGGGCGCGGAACGTCAGCCGCACCTCGTCCGTCGGCACGTAGCGCAGGATCTCGAGCAGGTAGCTCGCGTTGAAGCCGATGTCGAGTGGGTCGCCGTCGTAGCGGATCGGCAGCTCGTCGGCGGCCTCGCCGAGGTCCGGGGTCTGGACGGCGAACTTGAGCATCCCGGCGTTGAACGACAGGCGGATGCGGTGCGTCTGGTCGGAGGCGATCACCGACATGCGCCGCAGCGCCGACATGAGCGCGGCCTTGTCGGCGAACGCGACCTTGTCGTTGTCTTTCGGGATGACCTGCTCGTAATTCGGGTACGGACCCTCGATGAGGCGCGTGTACACCGAGGTAGTCGGCGAGCGAAAGCCGAGGTGGTTGTCGCCGCGGGCGATCTCGAGCTCGACGTCGGCGGGGAAGAGCTTGCGGATCTGGTCGAGCGCCTTGGGCGGGACGATCAGGTCGCCCGTCTGCGCGCCGCTGCCCTCGCCGGCGGGGAGCTCCATGCGCGCCAGGCGATGGCCGTTGGTCGCGACCATGCGCATGCGCTCGGGGCGCAGCTCCCAGAGCACGCCGTTGAGGATCGGGCGGCTCTCTTCGGTCGAAACGGCGAACGCGGTGTGCTGGATGAGCTTCTGGAGATCGCCGCTCTTGATCTTCCAGCTCTCGTCGAACTTGACGGCGGGGAACGCCGGGAACTCGTCGCGTGGGAGGCCTAACAGCTTGAAGCGCGCGCGGCCGCACTCGAGCGTGATACGCTGCTCACCCGCGGCGGCGACCTTCACCGGTGACGGGGGAAGCTCGCGGGCGATCTCCTGGAGCTTCTTGGCGGGGATCGTGATCGCGCCCGGCGTCTCGACGTCGGCGGGGACCTCGGTGCTCACCGCGATGTCGAGGTCGGTGCCCGCGAGGCGGATGCCGCGCTCCGTGGTCTCGACGAGGAGGTTGGCGAGGACCGGAAGGGTCGTCTTGGCGGGGATGCTCGCCGCGACGGCGCCGAGTCCCTCCTGAAGCTTTTCGCGCGAGATCGTGAAGCGCATGCGGACCGAAGGGGGGTGCGTCCGAACGCGTGCGTGCACACGTTCGCGCGGAGCTGCTGTTAGTAGTCTGTCTTTCTAGATCAAAAGAACAGAGGTAACAGCAGGGGGTGTGGAGGGCGTCGAGAACGCGCGGAAGTTACGGTCGGGCCTAGGCTTCGGTAGTGGGAATCGTCCGCGCCGCGCTGTGGAACACCGACGATTGCGGCGCGCGCTGGGGAGAACTCCGCGCCGTGCCCGCGCCGGCTGTGGAACGCGTGTGGAACGCCTGTGGACGACCCCGCGCGCGGGTGTGGAGAAGTGCCCGCTTTCGCGGCTAGCTGCGCAGGGTTTCCAACAATCCGCGGATCTTTTCCACACGCGCGCGGAACGCGTCGTCCTCCTGCATCATCGCGGCGGCGCGGTCGAGCGAGTGGATCACGGTCGAGTGGTCGCGCCCGCCGAAGGCGTGGCCGATCTCGACCAGTTGCAGCGAGAGCAGCTCGCGGCAGAGGTACATCGCGACCTGGCGCGGCACGGTGAGCGTCTTCGTCCGCACCTTGCTCTGCAGCCCGTCGGGCGTCACCCGCCACTCGGCCGCCACGGCCTGCTGGATCACGAACGGGGTGAGCGGCGCGCCCGCGGGAATCCCATGCGGCGCGCGCACGGGCACGCCGGTGCGCGCCGACTCGGCCAGCATGCCCACGGCTTCTTCCGACCGGAGCTTGTCGCGCAGCGCCTCGTGCGCGAGGTCGAGCGTGACGTCGCGCCGCTTGAGCGAGGCGAAGGCGAGCAGCTTGACGATCGCGCCTTCGAGCTCGCGCACGCTCGACTTGACGTGCTGGGCGATGAATTCGAGCACGCCGCGCGGGATCGTCGTCTGCAGGTGCTCCTGCCCCGCCTTCTGCTGCAGGATGGCGAGGCGGTCCTCGAACGCGGGGAGGTCGACGTGGGCGACCATGCCCCACTCGAACCGGCTCACGAGGCGCGCTTCGAGACCGGGGATCTCCTTGGGCGGGCGGTCGCTCGTGAGGCAGATCTGGCGCCCGGCCTCGTAGATCGCGTTGAAGGTGTGGAAGAACTCTTCCTGCGTGCTTTCCTTGCCGCGCAGGAACTGCACGTCGTCGACGAGGAGGAGGTCGGTCGCGCGATAGCGGCGGCGGAACTCGGGGGTGGTGCGGCTCTGGAGGGCGGCGATGAAGTCGTTCGTGAACTGCTCGGTGCCGACGTAGGTGATGCGCGTGGCGGGATTGCGTTCGAGCATCGCGTGCGCGACGGCCTGCATCAGGTGGGTCTTGCCGAGCCCGGTATCGCCGTAGATGAAGAGGGGGTTGTAGACGCGACCGGGCGCTTCG
>DASWUT010000494.1:0-1590 GCA_036401455.1 Gemmatirosa sp.
GGCCAGGCGCCGGCGCGTGCGGCCGCGCCGGCGAACGGTGGGGAGGGGCAACCGAGCCATGTAGGCGCTCCGAGCTGGACGAGAGAGTGCGGCGCGCCGCGCGCCGCCATACCGTCAGGCGCGAAAGTCGCCTCAACTCCGTCACGTCCGTCGTACCCTCGCCGGGGCCCGTCCGGCAGCCGACCCCCTTGCGCCTATGCCTTCCGTCCTCGTCGTCGACGACGACCCGACCACCCGCGAGACGCTCGCCGCGTTTTTCGCCGGGCGCGGCTTCGCCGTGCGCACCGCGGCGAGCGCGACCGAGGGACGGCAGGCCGCGGCCGCGCACTCGCCCGACGTGGCGGTCGTCGACCTGCGCCTTCCCGACGCCAACGGGCTGACGCTGTTCGAAGCGCTGCGGGCCGACGATCCCGAGCTGGCCGTCGTCTTCCTCACCGGCTACGCCGACGTCGCGAGTGCCGTGCGCGCGATGCGCGACGGCGCGGCGGACTTCCTCGAGAAGCCGATCGACCTCACGGCGCTCGAGGCCGCGGTACGGCGTGCCGCCGACCACGCCGGCATGCGCCGCGAGCTCACCCTTCTGCGCGCCCGCGACGCCGAGGCGCTCTGGCAGGACAGCGCGCCCGCGGACTTCACGCCCGCGCTCGCCCCATCACTCGACCGGCTGATCGCACTCGCCGCGCGCAACGACGAGGTTCCCGTGCTGATCGTCGGCGAGACGGGGACCGGCAAGGGCTTCGTCGCGCGACGGATCCACGAGCTCTCACCCCGCGGCCCGGCCCCGTTCGTCGAAATCAACGGCGCCTCGCTCGCCGGCGCCCTCGTCGAGAGCGAGCTGTTCGGCCACGAAAAGGGTGCGTTCACCGACGCGCGCCAGGCCAAGCGCGGGCTGCTCGAGGTCGCGGGGCGGGGCACGCTCTTCCTCGACGAGGTCGCCGAACTCGCCCCTGAGGTGCAACCCAAGCTGCTCAAGGTGATCGAGGAGCGCACCTTCCGCCGCGTCGGCGGCACGGCCACGCTGACGAGCGACGCGCGCCTCCTCGTCGCCACGCACACGCCGCTCGAGCAGGCCGTCGCAGCCGGGCGGTTCCGCGCCGACCTGTATTACCGACTCCAGGTGCTCACGATCGCCCTGCCCCCACTGCGCGAGCGCCGCGCCGAAATCGCCACGCTCGCGCGCACGTTCCTGCCGCCCGGGGCCACGCTCACCGACGTCGCCGCCGCCGCCCTCGTCGCCTACGACTGGCCGGGCAACATCCGCGAGTTGAAGAACGCGCTCTGGCGCGCGACGATCCTCGCCGACGGCGGCGCGATCCTCCCCGAGCATCTCGGACTCGGGGCGACTCGGCTCGCGTCCGCCGACCGCGAGGTCGCGCTCCCGGTGATGACCCTCGCCGACGCCGAGCGCCGTGCGATCGATGTCGCGCTCACCGCGACGCACGGGAACCGAACCCGTGCGGCGAGCCTTCTAGGAATTGCTCGGTCGACGCTGAACGAGAAGTTGCGCCAGGCGTCGTCCGCAGCCGCGAGTCGGTACCCGGTCGCCCCCGACCGGGCACAGCAGCGCAGCGGCTGACGCCCGCCATCAGC
>DASWUT010000495.1:0-2823 GCA_036401455.1 Gemmatirosa sp.
CGCTGTTGCGCGCCGTCCTCACGACGGCGGGGACGGCGTGATCGGCCTCGGCGTGGGGCGCCCGATCTTCCTCGCCACGGGTGTGACGGACCTGCGCTGCGGCATGAATCGCCTGTACGCGCTCATCCTCGACCAGCTCGGCCAGGAGCCGCTGAGCGGGGCGCTCTTCGGCTTCTGCAATCGCCGGCGGAAGCGTGCGACATAGTGCGTCTCTCCATCAGAGGTCGGGAAGGCGTAAGGCCTTCTCGTCGTTGTACTGCGCGAGGTTACGCGGGCGGCGCGCCGCAATTTCCCGCACGCCTATCGCGACCGCTGGGGCATCGAGCGCGGCCAGCGAGATCTGCCAGGGGGCCGCCGGCATCAGCTGCGTCGCGGGGAGCACGCTGTCGCGGATGAGGCGGTGCACGGAGCCGATACAGATGCCCAAGCGCCGCGCCGCGTCGTCCAGCGACACCATCGGCTCTCGCGGCGCGGCGGGGTCGTAGGCCGGCACCCCCAAGCGCTCGCGCAGCGCCTGGACGCGCACGCTCGTCCACGTCTCGCCGCCCTCGGGGCCCTCGGGGCAGCGGCACCGCATCCGGTTCAGCGTCACCGCGAGTTGCCGATCCGGCCACTGCCCGCCCAGGCGGCGCAGCACGTCCACCGCGTTGGGCCGCCGGTCGGCCGGGTAGCGGCCCGTCCGCACGCGCGCGACGCGCACCTCGGTGTGCCGACCGCCCTGCCAGTGGATCACGGCGATCACCTCGTTCGTTCCGTCGTCGACGTCCACCACCACCTCGCGGATCAGCAGCTGCACAAGCCGCTGCTTCGTGCGCGTGTCCGTCCCCGGCGCGTTCCAGACCACGACCAGGTCCTGGGCGAGTGTGAGGAGCGTTGCGCGGTCGATCGGTGGCCGCGTGGTGGTCGCCGCATCCACCGCCGCCAGCTTCGTCTCCAGCGCGTGTCGGTGCGCGAGCGCGCGTTCCCAGCGCGCCTCCAGCTCGCGGGCGACCAGCCGCTGGTCGGGATCGACGGCCGTGTACCGCCGCTCCGCGAGGCGGACCTCGTAGGTCGCCTCCTCGAGCTCGCGCTGCCGCACGCCGCGGACATCCTCGTGCTCCCGATGCGCCCGCGCGGCTGCGGCCAGTGCCGCCTCGACCGCGCAGGGCTCGAGCGCCAGCACGAGCTGCCCCACGATAGCCTTGTCGAGCCGGACCCCGCCGGCCCCGAGGCAGCCCTTCTGCCCGGTCCGCTTCGCGTCGCCGCGGCACAGGTAGCGGTGCGCATGCTTCGACGCGCTGCCGTAGAAGACGTGGAGCATCCGGCCGCAGCGCCCGCAGCGGAGCAGGCCGGTCAACAGGGCCCGCCCCCCGCGTCCCGCCTTCCGCGCCGCCCGCTGTTGCATGCGTACGCATGTGCGCGTTCTCCGCGATCAGCGTCTGGTGCTGCTCGAACTCCGCCCAGCTGATGTAGCCCGGGTGATGGTCGCGGAGCAAGACCGCCCAGCGCTCCTGGGGCACCCGGTGCCCCGCCGTGATGACCGCGCGCCCCGCGTGGACGCGGGTGCGATTCGTCGTGCGCCCGAAGGTGTATGCCCCCGCGTAGATGGGGTGGCGCAGGATGCAGAGCACGTTGTGGTAGGCGGGCACCCGCCACTCGGGCGGCAGGCTGCGCGGCCCCACCGGCATCACCGGGAGCGCCACCGCCTCAGCGCGCGCCCACCGGAAGACCTGCCGGACGCTGCCCAGCTCCTGGAACTTGCGGAAGACGAGGCGCACCGCCTCGACGACCCGCGCGTTCGGATCGAACTCCAATCGCCCACGGTCGCCCCAGACGTAGCCGGGCGGGAGCCCGACCCGCAACTCGCCGCGCTGCGCCTTGGCGTCGCGCGCCGCCAGGCCGCGCTGCCGCAGCAGGCTCAGTTCGTACTCGGACATCGTGCCCTTCAGGCCTAACAGCAGCCGGTCGTTCACGAGCCGCGGCTCGTCGACGCCATCGCCGTCGACGACGAGCGTGCCCACGAGCGCACACAGGTCGATCAGGTGATGCCAGTCGCGCCCGTTGCGAGCCAGCCGGGAGGCCTCAAGACAGAACACCGCCCCGACACCCCCGCCGCAGACGGCGGCGACGAGCCGCTGGAAGCCGGGGCGCTCGACGAGGCCGGAGCCCGAGCGCCCGAGATCCTCGTCGATGATCTCGACGGCCGGGAACCCCATCGCGCGGGCCGTGTCGGCGAGCGCGTATTGCCGGCGCTGGCTCTCGGTGTGCTCGACGACCTGCCCGGGCGTCGACTGGCGGACGTAGACGACGGCACCGCGCTGGCGATGTTCAGCCGTGATCTTGGGATTCATCCCCGCCTCCGCTGGTCGTCGGTCGGGGGGCGGGTCCCGCGGCTTCCAGCAGCAGCGTGGCCAGGGCGTCGATGAGCTCCGCCGTGAGGGTCTCCGGGCCCGGCCCGGTCGTCGGCGCGTCCCAGCCCAGCACCAACTGATGACCCGTCGGTCGGCCGACGGGTCGGACGTCTCGTCCCATGGGGTGGCTCCTCCGCGAGCGGTGATGCCCCGGCCGCTGACGGGAGGGCGGGCCGGAGGGCATCGAGAACGTCGCGGAGCTGCTGAAGCCTGTCCACCGACACGAGCGGCGCCCCGGTCGTCAGCGCCGCACACGCGACGGGGTCCACCATCCACGCCGGGAGCTCGCGCGAGAACGGGGCGCGCACGTCGACGTGCACAAGAGCATCCTCCCCGCGTCCCACGCGCCGGTACATGGGCACGCGCTCGCCGTGGAGCGGATGCCAGCGGTACGCGACCACGACATCGCTCGATCGGTATGCAGAATGACGTG
>DASWUT010000496.1:0-2774 GCA_036401455.1 Gemmatirosa sp.
GGACGCCGACGCTCCGCGACGGGCCGCTGGACCAGGGCGGGCACGTCGTGCCGATCCCCGACCGTGCGGGCGCGACCGGCCCCGAGTGGCGGCTGTACGCGCGCGGGGCCGGGGACGACAAGGCGCCGATCATCGCCGCGCTCACGGCGCTCGACGCGCTGCACGCGGCCGGCGTGCGGCCGTCGGTGAACGTCAAGTTCTACTTCGACGGGGAGGAAGAGGCGGGCTCGCCGCACCTCGCGCCGCTCCTTGCCGCGCACCGCGACGCGCTCACCGCCGACGCGTGGCTGTTCGCCGACGGGCCGGTCCACCAGACGCGCCGGCAGCAGGTGCTGTTCGGCGTGCGTGGCGTGACGGGGTTCGAGCTGACGACCTACGGCCCGCTCCGCGCGCTGCACTCGGGCCACTACGGAAACTGGGCGCCCAACCCGATCGCCGAGCTCGCGACGCTGCTCGCCGGGATGCGCGACGCGGACGGGCGCATCCTGATCGCGGGTTTCGCCGAGGCAACACGCCCCGTCACCGCGGCCGAGTACGCCGCACTGGCCGCGGCGCCGAGCCCGGACTCGGCGCTGCGCGATCAGCTCGCTCTCGGGCGGACGGAAGGCGGCGAATCGTTAGGCGAGTCGCTCCTCCGCCCCGCGTTCAACCTCCGCGGCATCCGCGGCGGCGCGGTGGGCGCAGCTGCCGCGAACGTGGTGCCGACCGAGGCGACGGCGAGCGTCGACCTCCGCCTCGTCCCCGACCTGACGCCCGCACGTGCCGAGAGCCTCGTCGTCGCGCACCTGCGCGCGCGGGGCTACACGGTCGTCGCCGACGCGCCGGACGCGGCCACCCGTCGCCGGACCCCGCACCTCGTGCGACTCGCGTGGGAGCGGAGTGGGTACGCGGCATACCGCACGAGAATGGACGCGCCCGTGGGACGCGCGGTGCTCCGCGTACTCACAGAGGCACAGGGGCGGGCGCCGATCGCCGTTCCGTCGTTAGGCGGCAGCCTGCCGCTCGCGATCTTCGGCGACGCACTCGGCGCACCGGTGGTCGTGCTGCCGATCGCGAACCACGACGACAACCAGCACGCGGCCAACGAGAACCTGCGCATGCAGAACCTGTGGGACGGGATCGATGCGATGGCCGCGCTGTTCGCGGGGCTCGGGGCGGCATGGCCGGCGACGGCTGGACCCTCGTCGGTGCAGCCGTGAGCGGGACGCCCACGGAGCGCGCGCCGCGCCTCGGCTTTCTCGGCACGGGGTGGATCGGGCGCAACCGATTGGAGGCGATCGTGGCCGACGGCGCGGCGACCGTGGCCGCGGTGAGCGATCCGTCGCCCGAGGCGGCGGCGCAGGCCGCGGCCGTCGCGCCCGGGGCCGCGGTCGTCGCCTCGCTCGACGCGCTGCTCGCCGAGGACCTCGACGGGCTCGTGATCGCGACGCCGAGCGCGCTGCATGCGGAGCAGGCGATCGCGGCGCTGGAGCGGGGCGTGGCGGTGTTCTGCCAGAAGCCGCTCGCGCGGACGGCGGCGGAGACGCGGCGCGTGGTGCGCGCGGCGCGCGTGGCCGACCAGCTGTTGGGCGTGGATCTGTCGTACCGCGAGACGGCGGCGATGCGTGCCGTGCGCGCGGTCGTCGACCGCGGCGAGATCGGGCGGGTGTACGCGGTCGACCTCACCTTCCACAACGCATACGGGCCCGACAAGGGGTGGTTCTACGACCCGCGGCTCGCGGGCGGCGGGTGCGTGATCGACCTCGGCATCCACCTCGTCGATCTCGCGCTCTGGACGTTGGGCTGGCCCCCGCTCACCGGCGCGACCGCGCGGCTGTACAGCAAGGGAGCGCCGCTCGCGGACCCGTCGCACGCCGTGGAGGACTACGCGGTGGCGACACTCGACCTTGCGGGGGTGGACGGCCCGCCGGTGACGGTGCGCCTCGCGTGCTCGTGGCATCTGAGCGCCGGGCAGGACGCGGTGATCGAGGCCGCGTTCTACGGCGAGCGCGGCGGCGCGGCGCTGCGGAACGTCGGCGGCAGCTTCTACGATTTCGTCGCCGAGCGTTTCGAAGGGACCCGGCGCGTGCGCCTGGCCGAGCCGCCGGACGCGTGGGGCGGCCGGGCCGCGGTCGCGTGGGCGCGGCGGCTCGCGGCAGGCGAGCGGTTCGATGCCGAGGCGGAGCGGCTGGTAGACGTCGCGGCGGCGCTCGACGCGGTGTACGGGCGGGCAGACGGCGAGGAGGGCGGGGCGGAGATCGGCACGGCGGTGGGGATCCACTAGCCGCATGCGCCTTCTTCTCACCGCGGACGCCGTGGGCGGCGTCTGGCCCTACGCGCTCGAGCTCGCGCGCGCGCTCGCCCTGCACGGAGTCGACGTGCACGCGGCGACGATGGGTCCGCGGCCTAACGATCGCCAGCGCGCCGACGCCGCGCGTGCTGGCGTCACGCTCCACGAAGGCGACTACGCGTTGGAATGGATGGACGCGCCGTGGGACGACGTCGCGCGCGCGGGGGACTGGCTGCTGGCGCTGGAGCGCGCGGTCGCGCCCGACGTCGTGCAGATCAACGGCTACGCGCACGGCGCCCTGCCGTGGCGTGCGCCGGCCGTCGTGGTCGCGCACTCGGACGTGTGCTCGTGGTGGGAGGCGGTCCGCGGCGAGCCCGCGCCCGTCAGGTGGGACCACTACCGGGCAGCCGTCGCGACGGGGCTGGCGGCCGCGGACGCGGTCGTCGCGCCGACGCGCGCGATGGCCGACGCGCTCGCACGGCATTACGGCGCGTCCAGCGGCGTC
>DASWUT010000497.1:0-1764 GCA_036401455.1 Gemmatirosa sp.
GGCGGCCGCGTTGTCCGGGTCGCGCAGCAGCTCGAACGTGAGCGCGCGCGCCGCGCCCGTGGCCGCCGTCGCCTCGGCCGTCTGCGGCGAGACGGCGACGAGGCGCGCGCCGGCGGCTCGGAACTGGTCGGCCATGCGCTCGTAGCCGCGGAGCGTGAGGTCGCAGAACACGCACCACCCCCCGCGGAAGAAGAGCAGCACGAGTGGCCCGTCGGCGGTCAGGGCGCGGAGCGGCACCCGGGCACCGGCCCCGTCGACGAACGCGACGTCGGGCGCGTGGTCGCCGACGACGGGGGCGCCAGCGCCGACGCGGGCGGCCTCCAGCCGCGCGAGCACGCCCTCGAGCTGGGCGAAGACGGGCGGCGGGATCGTCGGCCGAAGCTGCCCGAGGAAGGACGAGATCTCGACGTTGAGACCCGCCGAACGTCCGCTCGGCGGGACCACGACGGACGGCGCGGGGGAGGGCGGGACGGCGGTCGACATGCGAAGACTCCGGGGGAACGAGGGAACCGGGCGAGTAGACGCGCGTAGGATACATGTACTCTACATGTTCTGCAAGCGCGTATGTTCTCGTCATGGCCGATCCCGACCTCGTCGCCCTCAAACTCGTCTTCGCCGCCGACGTGATCAGCGGCGCCTACGCTGCCGCAGCCGCAGCGTGCGGCCTCACCTCACAGCAAGCGCAGGTGCTCTCGGCCATCGCTCCCGGCGCCCCGCGCAAGGTGCGCGACCTCGCCGCCGAGCTCACCTGCGACCCGGGGAACCTGAGCGGCGTGCTCGACCGGCTCGAGGACGCCGGCCTCGTCGCGCGCCGCCCGAGCCCGGTGGACAAGCGCGTGCGGCTGATCGGGCTCACCCCCGAGGGCGAGGCCCGCCGCGCCCGCCTTGAGGACGCGACCCGCGCGCACGCCGTGCATCGCCGCCTTGCCGCGCTCCCGCCCGACGCGCGGGCGGCCCTGCTGACCCTGCTCGGCCGCGTGACCGAGGGCTGAGCCGGGGGGCGGCCGGCGCAGCCCCGGCGGCATCAGCGCGCCCCCGACACGCTCGTCGCACCCCGGTCACCGTCTCGCACCCGCGCGGCTGCGTCCGGGAAACGCTCGTTGTGAGATACCGTCTCCTGGAGCAAGGGGTGACGTTAGGCCTCGCCGGCTGCCGGGGTCGGCGGCAGCACGAAGGCCTGCCGCCGGCGCGCGACGCTATGCATCGCGGTCAGGAGCTTGCGCATTGCCGCCGTGAGCGCGAGGAGCTTGGGCTTACCGCGTCCTACGAGCCGGTCGTCGAACGCCTTCAGCCACGGGTTGCGGCGCACGCCGACGAGGGCGGCCATGAAGAGGGCGCGCCGGAGCCGCGCGTTCCCAGCGGGGTGCAGCCCCGCGCGGAGCGGCGTGCGTTTGCCCGAATGCCGCAAGGCCGGCACCAGCCCCGCGTAGCTCGCCAGTGTGGCCGCATCCGGAAAGCGCGTGAGGTCGCCCGCCTCGGCCAGCACGGTCGCGGCGGTGGTTGGCCCCACTCCGGGAATCGTGACGAGGTGGCGGCCGACTTCGTGCCGCTCGACGAGGCCGCGCAGCTCGCCGTCGAGCTCGCGCAGGCGGGCCCGCAGCGTCGCGAGGTCCTCGGCGGCGTAGCGGGCCTGGCGGGCGTACGCGCCTCCGTGGTGCGCCCCGACGCTCGCCTTGGCCGCCACGACGAGGGCGCGCGCCAGCTCGTCCCCGACGCGGTGCTGGCCGTCGTACGCGAGCCGCGCAAGCTTGCCCGGCACGACCT
>DASWUT010000498.1:0-1557 GCA_036401455.1 Gemmatirosa sp.
GAGAAACGCGGTCAGCGCCGCGTTCACCTGTGCGGGTTGCTCCACCGAACTGCTGTGCCCCGCCCCGCGAACGACCGTGAGCCGAGTACCCGGGATCAGCCCCGCGATCCGCTCCGCTGTTGCCGGCACCGTCGCGACGTCCTCGTCACCCACCACGACGAGCGTCGGTGCGGTGATCCGCGGTAACTCGTCGGCGACGCCCGCGCGCTCGACGACGCCGTACACCGCGCGCCAGATCGCCCGCCGGTTGCCGACGAGCAACGCGCGCCACCGATCGCGCTCGGCGGCGCGCGCCGAGTCGGTGAGAAACGTGCGCCCAAACATGATCGGCATCACGCGCGCTGCGACCGGTCGCGCACCGAACCAGCGCACCACGTTCGCCAGCAGCCGGTAGCGCGCCCGGTTCGCCTCCGGCTCGGGGTCGGCCGAGGTCTCGAGCAGCGCGAGCGAGCGCACGAAGTCCGGCCGCCGCGCGGCGAGCCGCATGCCGACGAACCCGCCCATCGACAGCCCGACGAAGTGGACCGGGCCTAACGCGAGCGCCTCGACGAGCGCGACCGCGTCGGCATAGCAGTCCTCGACCGTGATCACCCCGCCCCCGGCCGGCACGTCGCTCCGCCCCTGGCCGCGGTGATCGTAGGCGATACAGCGATACCGGCCGCGCAGCGCGGCGACCTGCGCGTCGAACAGGCGCGTGCTCCAGAGCAGGCCGTGGCTGAACACGACTGGCGCGCCGTCGCCACCGGTGTCTTCGACCCAGAGGCGCGTGCCGTTGACAGAGACGTGCGGCATGACGGGCAAAATGCGGTCGGCGGGGTCCGTTCGATAGCGGCGCGACACACGTGGCGCGGCGCGCACGGTCATCGACGAGGCGGCAACCGCCTTCCCTGCAGCCTTCGTTGGTTCGGTCGGACCGGTCGAATCCAGCCGGTTGCGATTCGTCCGTCCACCGTCGCTCGCCTGCGCGCGCTCGACGACCCAGGATAGCCTGACGTATCCTGTCCGGACTCTCCGGCCGGCTCTGGGTGCACGCGCGGCGACGGTGCAAGTCACCCGCCGTCCGTGTTAGGCACGATCGCGCAGCGTTCGCCGGCGTCCCCTACCCGCTCTGCACCGCGCCCACCGCATCCACGCCCGCCGCGCAATGCCGAACGGTGCGACGTACGGTCACGCGCTCATTCGGCCCGCATCGCGACGAGCGGGTCGATGCGCGCGGCGCGCCGCGCCGGCACCGCCGTCGCCGCGACCGCAACGGCGCCGAACAGCGCAGCGACGCCGATGAGCACCGCAGGCTCGAACCGCGTGACGCCGTAGACCGCGCCGCGTGCCGACCACCCGGCCGCGAGCGCGACCGCGAGCCCCACCACGACTCCCGCGGCCGCGAGGCGCGCGCCGTCGCGGAGCACCATCGCGCGGATCGAGGCTGGCGCGGCGCCTAACGCGACCCGGACACCGACCTCGCGCGTCCGCCGCGCGACGGCGAACGCCGCCACGCCGTACACGCCGACCGCGGCGAGGAGCACCGCCGCCGCGGCGAACGCCGTCAGCACGCCCGCG
>DASWUT010000499.1:0-4877 GCA_036401455.1 Gemmatirosa sp.
CACGAGGAGCGCGACCAGCGTGAGGCCGATTCCCGCTTCGGTGAACGCAGCAGCGATCGCCGCCCACCCGGTGGGCTTCTCGAAGCCGAGGGTGAGGAGCGACGACCCGCTCTCGACGAACGCGGCGCGGGCGGGCATCCCGAGCGCCCAGAACACGCCGGCGTAGCCGGTCCCGATGAACAGGCCCCACGCGACGACGAGACCGAGCGTGGCCACGGGTGCGAACAGGGCCATCACCCGGTCGCGCGTCGCAAACTCCGTCGACCACCGAAGGCGCGCGTCGAACACCGCGCGTACGAGTACGAACACGACGCGTGTCACCGGGTCGCGCGCGCTCCGCGGGAGCACGAACGTCCGCACCGCCGATCGAAGGGACACGGCGACGAGAAGCGATCCCGCGATGGCGACGGCGAGGCGGACGAAGATCATCCCGACCCCGCTTTGCACGCTTGGGGCCGGTGCCGTGCGGATCAGCGGGTGCGCACCCCGAGTCCGGGCCCCTCGGGGAGCCGCACGATGCCGCCGTCGATCGTCGCGCCGACGTACGGGTCGCGCGCGAGGAGCGCGGCCCCATCGAGGTCCACCGCGTCGAACAGCGGGGCGAGGTGGGCCGCGGCGGTGATGCCCAGCGAGCTCTCGATCATGCAGCCGCACATGACGAGCAGGCCGTGCGCTCGCGCGGTCGCGACGATCGCGAGCGCCTCACGCAGGCCGCCGCACTTCGCGAGCTTGAGGTTGACCCCGTCGATCGCGCCGGCGGCCGCGAGGCGCGCGACGTCCGCCGCATCGACACACGATTCGTCCGCGACCACGGGCAGCGCGCCGCGCTCGCGCACGAAGCGGAGCCCCTCGACGTCCCCCGCCGCGACCGGCTGCTCGACGAACTCGACCCCGAGTTCGGCGAGCAGCCCGCTCATGCCAACCGCCACCTTCGGCGTCCACCCCGCATTCGCATCCACCCGCAACACCTTGTCGGGTGCGAGCTCGCGCACGCGACGGATCGTCGCGGCATCGCGGGCCGCCCCGGCCGGGCTGCCGAGTTTCACCTTGAGAATGGGATACTCCGCCGCCTGCGCGAGCCGCGCGTCCAACTCCGGCGGGTCCGTCGCGAGCGCGATCGTGAAGCTCGACCGTGGAGCGCGCGCCGGATCGAGACCGAACAGTCGGTACAGCGGCACGCCGAGTCGCTTGGCCGCGAGGTCGTGAAGCGCGACCGAGACGGCCGTGCGCGCCGCGCCGTTCCAGCGGAGCGCCTGCCGCATGCGCCGCTCCGCGTCGTCCAGGTGCCACGGGTCGCAGCCCTCGAGCGCCTGTTGCAACCGCGGCAGCGCGCCGGCCACGCTCGCCGGCGTCTCGCCGTAAAAGCGGCTCGGGGCGGCCTCGCCCCACCCCTCGGCCCCATCGCGCGAGTCGCGTACGCGGACCGTGATCGTCGGGTACTCGCTCGCTCCGCCGCGCGCGATCACGAACGGCAAGGCCGTCCGCACGGCGATGTACTCCGAGGTGATCTCGAGCGCCGCGATCGTCGTCATCGGGCGCCGGGAGCGGGGGGCGTCGACGGTCGCCGCGCGCGCCACGCGACGCGCAGCTCGGGCGCATCGCGCTCGACGAGAAACGCGACGAGCGCGTCGGCGAGATCCGCCGCGCGCTGGTAGCGCTCGTCCGCGTTCTTGGCGAGCGTCCGCATGACGATCGCCGCGAGCGCGGGGGGTACGCCGGGCGCGGCGACCTCGATGGGCACCGGTGCCTCGTGCACGTGCTTGAATCCGACCTGGTACGGGTCGGGCGCATCGAACGGCGGCGCGCCGGCGAGCGCTTCGTAGAGCACGACGCCTAACGCGTACACGTCGCTGCGTCCGTCGAGCACGCGCCCCATTGCCTGCTCGGGGCTCATGTAGTGCGGCGTGCCCATCGCTCGTCCGGTCGCCGTCATGCGCGCGTGGAATCGCGCGCTCGCGATCCCGAAGTCGGTCACCACCGCGTAGCCCTCGTCGTCGAAGAGCACGTTGTCGGGCTTCACGTCGCGGTGAACGACGCCGCGCCGGTGCGCGTAGTCGAGCCCCTGCGCCGCCTGCGCGGCGACCGCGGCTGCGTGCTCCGGGGCGATCCGCTTTCCGTGCCCCGTCGCGTCGGCGAGCGAGCCGCCGCCGAAGAAGGGCATGACGAGGAATTCGACCCCGCCCTCGACCCCGCCCGCGGTGGCGTAGTCGAGGATCGGGCAGACGTGCGGGTGTTGCAGCCGTGCCGCCGACTCGGCCTCGCGCCGGAACCGCGTCCGCATCTCGGGGTCGCGGGCGAGGTGCGGGTGCAGCACCTTGAGCGCGAGCGGCGTGTCGAGTAGGGCGTGCCGGGCGCGATAGACCGTTGCCATTCCGCCGCCGCCGAGTCGCCCCTCGACCGCGTATCGCCCGCCGGCGGCGCGGCGCAGCGCGACCGTCTCGGGGTCCGGCGGTTCGGCCGCCGCGGGGGGCGGCAGCTCGGGAAGGAGCGCGTCACAGCGCACACAGCGCGGCGAGGCCGCCCGGTTCCAGGTGCCGCAGTCTGGGCAGAACACGCGTGGCCGCTCCGTCGGACTCCGTTAGGCACCGAGCTCGAGCCGCACGAAGTCGTACGGCGGCCACGGGCCGGTGAGGGCGAGGTGCAGGTTGGGGCGGGTCGCGTGCTCGCGGGCGACCGCGGACGCGAACGCGTCCCAGCGCGCGCGCTCGACGAGGAACGCGGCCTGGAGCGCTCCGTTTCCTTCCACCACCGGCTCATCGGCGGCGCCGCGTTCGCCGTCGCGCGCCGTGTCCCGCAGCACCGCATCCCGCGGCGCCGCGTCCCGCGACGCATCCCGCGCCTCGTCCCGCAGAACGAGCACCGCGACCGCGTCGCGTCGCAGCGTGCGCAGCACCTCGGTGATCGGGGCGGACGCCGACGCGCCCGGGAGGGCGACGCCCGACGGCGGCCGGGTCGCGTGCACGCGCGCCTCGACGCGATCCTCGATGTACCGCAGCGCCTCGGCGAGCGCCGCCGCGTGCAGCTCGAGCCACGCGGCAACCGCCGCGCGTGAGCGAAACACGGCGCCGGGAGGCGCGGGGAGGATCGCGCGATCGGCGAACAGCGTCGCAACGATGGTGTGCGTCGACTCCAACTCGGCCGTCGACGGCGGCGACGCGGCAAACGGCGCCGGCGCGATCGCGGCGACGAGGTCGCGCACGCGAAGCAGCTCGACGGCCGCGATGCCCGTCGGCGTGCCGATGCGGCGCCCCGCCCCGCCAGCGTCCGCGTGCACCGCCGAGAGCACGCCGTACAGGCGCACGCCGGGCTCGGGTATACGGTGTTCCTCGGTGCGGCGCGGCGTCATCCGTCGCCCCCGCGCCCCGCCGGGCGATCGCCGCCGCGCGCATGCGGCCACTTCACCCCGCGCACGACCTGGAAGCCGAGCGCGCGCTCGCGCGACAGCTCACGCAGCAGCATCTCCTCGCGCTCCACCGCCTCACGCGCGCCGCGCCACCCCCACCGCCGCCACGCGTGCGCCATGATCTGCGCCTTCTGCTGCCAGGTCAGCTGCGGCGCCTCGTCCGCCGCGCCGCCGTCGTCCCCGGCGTCGGTCCAGTCCTGCACCTGCAGGTCGACCACCCCGGCGTCGCGGAGCAACTGCTTCCACTCGACGAGCAGCCGCGGCCGCATCCCGAGCCGATCGACGAGCAGCGCGCGCGCGTCCGGGGTCAGTTCCGAGCTCCACGTCAGCTGCAACAGCACGATCGCGCCCAACGGCTTCGTCACCCGCGCCAGCTCGGCCACCGCGCGCGCTGCGTTGGGCGCCGCGGCGAGCACGGGCTCGCCGACCGCCGCGTCGAAGACGCCCGTCTCGTGCGGCAGATCGTCGAGCGCCGCCTGTTGGTAGCGCAGCGGCAGCGGCGCACCCCGCTCGGCGCGGGCGCGCGCGCGCGCGTCGGCCGCGTCGATCCGGTCGCCGTCGGGATCGACGCCCGAAACCGCCGCCCCCGTGCGCTGGGCGAGCCACTCGCAGCTCGTCCCGTCGCCACACCCCGAGACGAACACCTCCTGTCCACGCTCGACGCCGAGCAGGCTCGCGACCTCGCGGTACAGCGTCTCGCCGCTCGAGCGCCAGCGCCCGAACACGAGCTCCTGCACGAGGCGGAAGACCGCCGGCGCGGGAGCGGCCGATTGCGGGTCGCTCAGAGGAGCGCCCGCAGGTGCACGGCCGCGGCCTCGCCGAGCCGCTCGGGCGCGTAGCCACCCTCGAGGACGCTGACCAGACGTCCGCCGGCGAGCGCGTCGGCCCGCGCGGCCATCTGCCGCGTGAGCGCGTCGACGTCCTCGAGTTCGAGCGTGAAGCCGCCTAACGGATCACCGGCGAGCGAATCGAAGCCCGCCGAGACGACGACGAGGTCGGGTACCCAGGCCGCGGTCGCGGCATCGACGGCGCGCGTGAACGCGTCGACGTAGCGCGCCCGGGCGAGGCCGGGCGGCAGCGGAACGTTCCACACCGTACCGTGCGGCCCGCGGTCCTCGGCGGCCCCGGTGCCCGGGTACCACGGCCACTGGTGCATGCTCACGAAGCGGATGTCGGGGTCGTCCTGAACGAGCGCCTGCGTGCCGTTGCCGTGGTGCACGTCCCAGTCGACGATCAGCACGCGCGCCGCGCCGTGCCGCGTCCGCGCATAGCGCGCGGCGAGCGCCGCGTTCCCGAACAGACAGAAGCCCATTCCCGACGCGCGGAGCGCGTGATGCCCCGGCGGCCGCACGGCGACAAAGCTGCGTCGCGGCGTGGGCGCGCTTCCCGACCCGATCGGGTCGATGCCGAACGCGAGGTCGACCGCGTCGAGTGCGCCGCCCGCCCCGGCCGCCCCCGCCGCCCACGATCCCGC
>DASWUT010000500.1:0-3125 GCA_036401455.1 Gemmatirosa sp.
TCCCACGAGCGCCTGGTGCGCGACACGGTGCCCCTCGCCCCCGCGCACGCGGTGACTCGCCGCGCGGCGGCGGGCGACTCCCGCGTCTCGCGATATGTGCAGCCGCTCTGGACACCGGCCTGCGCGCGACGAACTCCCGCCGGTCCCGTTCCGCCGCCGCGTCACTCGTCCCGCGGTGCCCGCCCCGCGCCATCTCCGTCCCGCCCTCCTGCCAGCGCGTCCTCTGTTCCGCACTTCTCGTACACGCGGCTTTCGTCCACCCCACCGCCCTACCCGCGTCGTGTCTATCGCCGGGCCGCACCCGGGTTGCCCCACCCGGGACGCGCCATCTCGCACGTCCCGCTGCGCCCCCCAACGTACACGCCCCCCAACGGCCCGCCCCACCCGTCGCCCCACCCGAGTCTGCACCACCGGGTCCCCGAGCTATCAGTCCCGCCCGCCCCAGCCAACAGCCTCTTCCGATTCCCCGTCCCGCCTAACTACGACAGCTACAGCGGGACGGGTACAGCGGGACGGGTACAGCGGGACGGGTACAGCGGCGCGCCTCCACCGTCCCCCCCGATCGTGCGCGACGGATCAACTTCCCGTTCTCTACCTCCCACTCAACCTCTCCGCTCCCCCCTCCAGAAACTCCTCCTTCCACCCCTCGACCACCTCCGCCGCGACCCCTACCGATCCCGCGACGACGTCGACCCGCTCTCCCCTGAGCACCCGCAGCACCGCGTCCATCTTGACCTCCCTCTCCCTCCCGTCCGTCGCGCGCACGACGGGCCGCGCGTCGCCCTCGTCCCGCTCTCGCCCTCCGACCGTTCCCGCCCTTCGCTGCGCGAGCGCCCCTTCGAGCGCCCGGACCACCGCGCGCACGTACTGCGTCGCGGTGGCATCGGGGAGCGTGCCCGCGGTCTGACGATCCGCGTGCACACACCCGATCACTGCTCCGCCGACGCGGACCGGGTGGAGTGCCGCGCTCCCCACCTGCCAGCGCCGCAGCAGCTGCGACTCGGCTAACGTCAGGCGGACTCCGTGCGCGAGATGGACTTCCTCGCCGCGGCGGAGTGCCGGGCCCGCCCGGCCCTGCTCCCCGTCGAACGGTACCCCAGGCCCCGCGAGCAGCTGGTCGAGCCGGTCGCCCAGTCCCGTGCGCGGGCGGAACTCGTGCGCGACCGGGTCCGCAGTGTGGAAGCATGCCCGGTCGAACGGTCCGCCTCGCAGCACCGCTTCGAGGGCCAGCGTGAGGACTCGCGCGAGGTCGTACGCGGGGTCGGCCGCCGCTGCGCGCAACTCGGCGGCGAGCCGGGCCCGCAGCTCGACGACGGTCGGACCCGTAGCCACCGCCGGCGTGGCGTCGGGTAGCTGGTGCTGTGTGACGTTGCACGGCGGAACGTCGCACGACGGAACGTCGCACAACGGAACGTCGCACAACGGAACGTCGCACGACGCGACCGCACCGGCCGGCGCGGGCGCGACGGGCACCGCGACCGGCGCGGTGACGGTCGTCGGCGCGACGACCGAGCCGTGTGCCGCGTCGCCCTCGCGCGCGGCGAGCATCGCCGCCGCAAGCTGGCGCGCGAGCCGCAGGTCGTCGAGCCGCACGCCCGCTGCGGCAAAGATCTCGCGCGTCTCGTCCACCGCGCGCTCGGCGATCTGCCGCAATGCCTCGCGTGTGAGGTGGAGACGGTTGCCGTAGTGCGCCAGCAGCCGCGTCATTTCCGGCGGTCCGTGCACCGGCTCGCCCCGGTGGACCGCGGTCGTGAGGTCGTGCGCGAATGCCGTGCAGGTCGCCCCGAGGTCCTCGCCCGGTCCGCCGTCCGCATGCATGCCAATTCGGACGCCGTCCGGCATGCCCCAGTGCCGCGCGACCGTCGCGCCGATCTCCTCGTACGAGCATCCCAGCGCCTCACGGGCCGCGAACGCGCGCGCCACGGCGAGCGCCGGCGCGCTGCGCGGGGTCTCACGCCCACCCGGCGCGACAGACACCGCCGCGAGTGCCACGGCGTACTCGTCCGGGAGGTGGGCCGCGACCAGCACCTCGCCGAGGTTCCGGAACATGCCCGCGAGGTACGCCGCGTCCGCGTCGACGCCGGCCCCACAGCGCTCGGCGGTCGCGCGCGCCGCGCTCGCGGTGAGGAGCGAGAGCAGCATCAACTCCTTCAGCCCGGGCGAGCGGCGGCGGTAGTGCTCGAAGAGGAGAAGTGCGCTCGCGAGGTCGCGCACGGTGCGTGCGCCGAGGAGCATGAGCGCGTGCGTCACGCTCTGCACCGAGCGCCCGGTGCGGTTGTAGTGCGCGGCGTTCGCCGCCCGAATCACCTTCGCCGTGAGCGCGTAGTCGCGGAGTACGACGTTCGCGAGGCGCTGCGCGGAGCTGTCGTCGCGGCCAACCGCCGCCATCAACTCCTGCATCGCCTTCGAGAACGCCGGGACGTCATCCGCCTGGAGCAGGTGCGCGACACGCGCGTCGCGCCGCGCCACGGCCGTCGCCTGTACGGGCACGGACGGTGGAACGGACGGGCCAGCTGTGGTCACGGGCGCGACGACGGATGGGGACGGAGGCACGGGCAAGGACGGCTGCGGCCCGGCGGTGGCAACGCTCCCGGCGCTCTCCGCGAGCAACCCGTGCCGGCCGCTGGCGCCGGGCGCGCGCGGCCGCGATGTTCCGCCCCCGTGGAGATCATCCGTGACCCGCTCTGGGACAACATCCGCGTCGACGCATCCGCGCTCGCGCTCGTCGACACGCCCGTGTTCCAGCGGCTGCGCTACGTGCGGCAACTCGGCCTCGCCTACCTCGTCTATCCTGGCGCGACGCACACCCGGTTCGAGCACGCGTTAGGCGCGTACCACCTCGCCGGCATGACGCTCGACATGCTTGCCGCCGAGGGTGCGCTCGGCGCGCTGCCGGCCGACGAGCCGGCCCTCGTGCGCGCGGCCGCGCTGCTGCACGACGTCGGGCACTACCCGTTCTCGCACGCGCTCGAGGAGATCGGGCTGCCGCACCACGAGGAGGTCGCGCACCCGCTCCTCTGCGCGGGGCCGGTGGCCGACCTGCTCCGCACGCGCGTCGCGCCCGACGCCCCCGAGCGCGTGCACGCCCTCGTGCGCGGAACGCGCGCGAGTCCGCTGCGCGGGCT
>DASWUT010000501.1:0-11201 GCA_036401455.1 Gemmatirosa sp.
CCGCGATTCTCCTCGAACTCTGGGGATGACAGGCCGCCGAGCCGGACGGCAGGCGGCGGGCGAACATGCCCTGTAGGGCGCAGCCTGCCCCGACGTATTCTCACTCTCGCGCACGCATGTAGAACTCTTTGCGGACGCGCACTCCGGGCGACTTGCTGTGGGGCGATCCAAGCGCCGCAGCCGGCAGGATTATCAGTTCAGCCGCCCCACGCGGGCCATCGGCCCCCGCCCGAAGAAAACCCGACGTGCGCGCTTGTGTCCGCCCGCCCGGACCCTGACCTTTCCAGGTTCCCCTCCCTCCCCGCAGAACGTGTCCGAAGAAGCCCTCGTCGTCCGCGGCGCCCGCGAGCACAACCTCAAGAACATCGACGTCACCATCCCGCGCGACAAGCTGACGGTGGTGACGGGCCTGAGCGGCAGCGGGAAGTCGAGCCTCGCCTTCGACACGATCTACGCCGAGGGGCAGCGCCGCTACGTCGAGTCGCTCTCGGCGTACGCGCGGCAGTTCCTCGGGCTGATGGAGAAGCCCGACGTCGACGTGATCGAGGGCCTGTCGCCCGCGATCTCGATCGAGCAGAAGAATGCGGGCAACAACCCGCGCTCGACGGTCGGCACGGTCACCGAGATCTACGACTACCTGCGCCTGCTGTACGCCCGCGCCGGCACGCCGCACTGCGCCAACTGCGGCCGCCCCGTGCAGCGCCAGAGCGCCGCGCAGATCTCCGCGACCGTGCTCTCGTGGGCCGATGGCACGCGCATCGAGGTTCGCGCGCCGTTAGTCCAGTCGCGCAAGGGCGAGTTCCGCGAGCTGTTCGAGGACGCGCGCCGCGGGGGCTTCGTCCGCGCGGTCGTCGACGACAAGCTCATCGAGCTGGCCGACCCGCCCGCGCTCAACCGCCGGCAGAACCACAGCATCTCGGTGATCGTCGACCGCCTGGTCGTGCGCACCGACGATCGGGGCCGTCTGACGGACTCGCTCGAGACCGCGCTTCGGCTCGCCAACGGCCTGGTCGAGGTCGTCGAGTACCCGGCACCCGGCGAGGTCCCGACCGCGACCGAGCCAGCCGACGCCGCCGCGATCGGCGAGCCGCTACGAACGAACGAGCCCGAGACGCATCTCTTCTCCGAGCGCTACGGCTGCCCTGTCTGCGGCACCTCGCTCCCCGAGCTGGAGCCGCGCCAGTTCTCGTTCAACTCGCCGTTCGGCGCCTGCCCCGCGTGCGGCGGCCTGGGCACGCGCAAGGAAGTCAGCCCGCAGCTCGTGCTCGGTGATCCGTCGATCACGATCCTCGAGGGCGTGGTCCTGCCGTGGGGCGAGCCCGACGGCTATCTCCGCAAGACGATCCTGCCCGGGCTCGCGAAGGCGTTAGGCTTCGACCTCAATACGCCGTGGGGAATGATCCCGCAGGCCGCGCGCGACGCCCTGCTCTACGGAACCGGAGGAGCCGCGGGTGCGGCCGCTGGCGCAACGCCCGCGCGGAAGGCCGCCGCAAAGCGGACGACGAAGACTGCCAAGAGCGATGGCGCCGTGCAGTGGGAAGGGATCCTCGCCAACGTGCGCCGTCGCTACGACGAGACGTCGAGCGACAGCGTGCGCATCGAGCTCGACGCGTTCATGGTCGCGACGCCGTGCTCCACCTGCGGTGGCCGGCGTCTCAAGCCCGAGTCGCTCGCCGTGACGATCCACGGCCGCAACGTCGGCGACGTCGTCGACCTCTCGATCGTCGAGGCGCGCGAGTTCTTCGCGAGCATTCCCGTGCGGGGCGAGGGGCGCCCCGGCCTCGACGCCGAGATCGCCGGGCCCATCCTCAAGGAAGTGCGCGAGCGCCTCTCCTTTCTGGTCGACGTCGGCCTCGACTACCTCACGCTCAACCGGTCGGCCGAGTCGCTCTCCGGCGGCGAGGCGCAGCGCATTCGACTCGCGACGCAGATCGGCTCGCGTCTCGTCGGCGTGCTCTACATCCTCGACGAGCCGAGCATCGGGCTGCACCAGCGCGACAACGGGCGCCTGCTCGCCACGCTCAAGCAGCTGCGCGACCTTGGCAATACGGTCATCGTCGTAGAGCACGACGAGGAGACGATGCGTGAGGCCGACCACCTGATCGACCTCGGACCCGGGGCCGGAAAGCACGGCGGCCACGTCGTCGCGGCCGGTACGGTGCAGGAGGTCGAGCGCGACCCCGCCTCGCTCACCGGCCAGTACCTGAGCGGCAAGCGGTTCATCCCGGTCCGCGCCGAGCGACGGCCGCGCGACCCGCGGCGGGTGATCCGCGTCGAGGACGCCCACGAGCACAACCTCCGGCACGTCGACTTCGAGATTCCGTTAGGCACGTTCGTCGCCGTCACCGGCGTGAGCGGGTCGGGCAAGAGCACGCTCGTCTCCGACATTCTGCACAACGCCCTCGCGCGGCACTTCTACCGGGCGCGCGTCATCCCGGGTGCGCATCGGCGGATCACGGGGCTCGAGCACATCGACAAGGTCATCGACATCGACCAAAGCCCCATCGGCCGCACGCCGCGTTCCAACCCGGCCACCTACACCGGCCTCTTCACCCCGGTGCGCGAGCTGTTCGCCGAGCTGCCCGAAGCCAAGATCCGCGGCTACGGGCCCGGGCGGTTCTCGTTCAACGTGAAGGGCGGGCGCTGCGAGGCGTGTCAGGGCGACGGCCTCGTGAAGATCGAGATGCACTTCCTCCCCGACGTGTTCGTGCCCTGCGACGTCTGCAAGGGAAAGCGTTTCAACCGCGAGACGCTCGAGGTGCGGTTCCGCGGCCTCTCGATCGCCGACGTGCTCGACCTCACCGTCGAGGACGCGTGCGGGCAGTTCGAGAACCAACCGCGCATCAACCGCCAGCTCGAGACGCTGCGCGACGTCGGGCTCGGCTACGTCCACCTCGGTCAGAGCGCGACCACGCTCTCCGGCGGTGAGGCGCAGCGTGTGAAGCTGGCGACCGAGCTCGCGAAGCGCGACACGGGACGCACGCTCTACATTCTCGACGAGCCGACCACCGGCCTCCACTTCGAGGACGTGCGGCTGCTGCTCGACGTGCTGCACCGCCTCGTCGACCGCGGCAACACCGTGCTCGTCATCGAGCACTCGCTCGACGTCATCAAGACCGCGGACTGGATCGTCGACCTCGGCCCGGAGGGTGGTTTGCGCGGCGGCCAGATCGTCGCGCAGGGCACCCCCGAACAGGTCGCCCAAGTGGACGCGAGCTTCACTGGCCACTACCTCCGACCGCTCCTCCCCGGGCTCCGCGCGGGCGACGGGGCACCGCTCAAGAAGGCGAGCTGACGATGGTCTCGCTCCTCGACATCATCGGGCCCGTGATGGTCGGGCCCTCGTCGTCCCACACCGCCGGCGCGTGCCGCCTCGGTCTCCTCGCCCGCGGCCTCGTCGGCGGCACGCCCGATCGCGCGCGCATCGAGTTGCACGGGTCGTTTGCGCGAACGGGCGAGGGACACGGCACCGACAAGGCGCTCGTCGGCGGCCTCATGGGCTTCCGCCCCGACGACGAGCGTTTGCGCGACGCGCTCGACATCGCCGAGCGCGAGGGCCTCGACTACCAGTTCGAGAAGACCACGCTCGGCGAGGAGGCCACCGTGCACCCCAACACCGTGCGCCTCACCGTCGAGCGCGTCGGGCGGCGCAGCGTGATGACCGGGTCGTCGTTAGGCGCCGGACGCGTGCTCGTCACCGAGATCGACGGGTACCCGGTCGAGGTAAGCGGCAACTACCACACGATCGTCCTCGTCGCCGGCGACGTGAAGGGCTCGATCGCGACGATCACGCACCTGCTCTCGGCGTTCGACCTCAACATCGCGACCGTCCGCGTGAGCCGGCAGCAGCGCGGCGGTGACGCGTTCATGGTCTACGAGTTGGACGAGGCGCCCGACGAGCGCGTGCGCGACGTGATCCGCGCGCTCCCGTGGGTGAAGTGGGCGTTCCGGCTCGACAAGGTCGGAGCGTAGTCCATGTACCGATCGCTGCTCGAGGCCGTCCGCGACGCCGAGGCGGGCGGTGCGACGCTCGCCCGTGTCGCACTCGACGCCGAGTGCGCCGACAGCGGCCGGGACGTCGCTGACATCCGCGCCTCGCTCCGCCGTGCGCTCGACGTCATGCGCGGCGCCGTCGCGCGCGGGCTCGTCGGCGACCTGCACTCGTCGAGTGGTCTCGTCGGCGGTGACGCGGCCAAGCTCGTCAACGGGCCCCCGGGCCCGCTCGCCGGCACGCCCTTCCGCGACGTCCTCGCGCGCGCGCTCGCCGTGCAGGAAGTGAACGCTGCGATGGGCGTCATCGTCGCCGCCCCCACGGCGGGCGGCGCGGGCGTCCTCCCCGCCGTGCTCACCGGCCTCGCCGACGCGCGCGGCCTTGGTGACGACGCACTGGTCGACGCGCTCGCCGCGGCCGGGCTGATCGGCGCGGTCGTCGCCGAGCGCGCCTCGCTGTCCGGCGCGGAGGGCGGCTGCCAGGCGGAAACCGGCGCGGCGGCGGGGATGGCCGCGGGCGCCGCGACCGAGATGCTCGGCGGCACGCCCCGCCAGGCCTACCACGCCGTCGCGCTCGCCCAGCAGGGCACGCTCGGCCTCGTCTGCGACCCATTAGGCGGGCTCGTCGAGCTGCCGTGCGTCTTTCGCAATGCGACTGGCGCGGCGATCGCGCTCGCCGCCGTCGAGATGGCGCTCGCCGGAATCGAGTTCGCCATCCCCGCCGACGAGGTCATCGACACCATGGGCGAGATCGGGCGCACGATGGACGTCCGCTACCGCGAGACGGCCGGCGGCGGACTCGCGGCCACCCCGACGGGTCGGCGGCTCGCGCGCGAGCGGCTGGTTCAGATCCGCCGCTCGCCGGGCTGACCCGCACACCGCCTACGGCGCGTGGCCTCGGTCCCCCGCGCACTTCTCACCGCGTCACGCCTCGAATTCCGTCATGCGCCGCTCCGTCCGCATCACGTCGCTCGCCGCCGTGACCTCGCTCATCGCTGCCCCGGCTGCGTTCGCGCAGTCGCCGCCGGCTGCCGCGGCGACGACGGTTGGCAAGGGCGTCGTCGTCGGCACGGTGTACGACAGCATTGGTGCACGTCCGCTGGCCGGTGCAGAGGTCCGGCTGGACGGCACGGAGTACACGGCGACGACCAACGCCCAGGGCGCGTTCCGCATCGCCGGCGTCCCCGCCGGTGACTACGTGATCGCCGTCGACCACCCCGAATTCGATTCGCTCGGCGTGGGGCTGCCGTACGGTCACGTGCGCGTACCAGCCGGCGATAGCATCGGCGTCACGCTCGCCACGCCGAGCATCGGCGCGGTCGCTCGCGGGCTGTGCGCGGGGCTCGGGACCGACACCGCGGGAGTCGTGCTCGGCGCGGTCCGACGCGTGGGCGTGGCGGGCAGCGACGCACCACTGGCAGGTGCCCGCGTCGCCGCGGGCTGGGTCGAGTGGGTGCCCGCCGGCTCCGAACTCCGCCGCGTCGAACGCACGATCGTGGCGACGAGCGACGCGTCCGGGTTCTACCGCCTCTGCGGAACGCCCAACGACGTCGCGGTGCGCCTCACCGCCACCGCGCCCGCCCGCGCCGGCGTCGCCGACGTGCGCACTGGCTCGGCGAGCGTCGACCTCCACGGCGGGGTCGTCACGATTCGCGACCTGCTCGTCCGCATCTTCGCTGCGGACAGCGTCGCGGGCACGGCGGCCCGCGCCGACGGCGCGACGCTCGCCCTGCGCGTGCTCGACGATGCCGGCCTACCCGTCGCCGGTGCGCAGCTCCGCGCAGCCGGCCGCGACGCCCCGGTCGGCGTGAGCGATCACGGCGGCGAGTTGCGCGCCGGCGACCTTCCGGCGGGCTCGCAGTCGTTCCAACTCCTCGCCCTCGGCTACGCGCCGACCAACGTGTCGGCCGAGCTGCGCACGGCACGAACGACGACGAGCATCGTGCACGTCGGCCCGCGCGTGGCGACGCAGCTGAGCGAGGTGCGCGTCGTCGCGCGTGGAAGCGTGTGGGACCGGAGCGGGTTCGAGGAGCGGCGGCGAACGGGGCAGGGTCATTACCTCACCGCCGACGACGTGCGCCGCCGCCAGCCGACGATGTTCACGCAACTCGTCGTAACCCAACTCGGGTTCACCGTCGCCCCGACCCGACTCGGCAACGGTTACTCGGTGTCGTCGAGTCGCGGCGGGAGCACCAGCCAGACCTGCCCGGTCCAGTACTTCGTCGACGGCGTGCCGGTCGCGACGGCGGCGACGCAAACGATCGACGACGTCGTCAACCCGATGAGCATCCGCGGCGTCGAGTTCTATCCGGGGATCGGAACGGTGCCTGCGCGGTTCACGCTCGCGGGGCGCAACGCGTGCGGCACCATCGTCATCTGGACCGGGGCCAACGGCGCGTCGAGCGCCGCGACGAAGGCGACGCCACATTAGGCGCCGCGCGGCTCGCGCGGCCGTATCTTCCCGACGCTCCGGGTACGAAACGCGGGCGCGGTTCGCGCCGTACGGCCCGGTACCTTCACCGCCAGGTGCCCGCATGATCTCGCGCGACGACCTCGAACGTTTTCTCGACCGCCTGAGCGCCGAGGGCGCTTCGGCCACCACCGAAGTGGAGCCCGGGCTGTGGCGTCTGCACCCGAGCGGAGAGCTCGATTACGACGTCGTCGTCACGTACGCGCCGCCGGTCGTCGTGCTCCGCGCAAAGGTGATGGAGCTGCCGTCCGACGCCGACGCGTCCGCGTCGCTCTCACTCCGGCTGCTCGAGCTCAACGCGACCGACCTCCTGCACGGCGCCTATGGCGTCGACCGCGGCGCCGTGGTGCTCACCGAGGCGCTCGAGCTTGCGCATCTCGACTACGAGGAGCTGCGGGCGAGCTACGAGAGCATGACCGTCGCGCTCGCGTCGCACATGCGCGAGCTGGCCAACCTGTGCGACCCACGGCGCGTGACCGGCGAGTACGCCGCCGCGGGCCGCCGCGCGCCCGACCATACGCCTGGTACGGCGTCCTCCCCCATCGTGCCTGCCGAGGCCCGCTGACGCATGGGCATCTTCGACCGTTTTTCCCGGCTCGTCCGGTCCAACATCAACGACCTCATCTCCTCGGCCGAAGACCCCGAGAAGATGCTGAACCAGCTGATCGGCGACATGAACGGTCAGCTGGTGAAGGCGAAGCAGCAGGTGGCGGGCGCGATCGCCGATGAGCGCCGCCTGAAGGACCAGGCGGAAGCCGAGGCGCGCCTGTCGAGCGATTGGGAATCGCGGGCAATGCTCGCAGTCAACGAGGGGCGCGACGATCTCGCGCGGCAGGCGCTGCTCCGTCAGTCGGAGCACGCCGAGCACGCGCGCACGCTCGCGTCGACGTGGGACGCGCACCGTACCGAGACCGAGAAGCTGAAGGCGCAGCTCCGTGAGCTGGCCGACAAGATCGAGGAGGCGAAGCGCAAGAAGAATCTGCTCCTCGCGCGGCAGCGCCGGGCCGAAGCGCAGCAGCGCATCGCGCAGACGATGTCGTCCATCTCGGAGAAGAGCGCGTTCGAAGCGTTCGCCCGCATGGAGGAGAAGATCGACGCGAACGAGCGCCAGCTCCGCGCTGCGAACGAGATCGACGAGGAGTTCACAGGCGACAAGCTCGCGCGCGAGTTCAAGCAGCTCGAGCGCTCGTCCGGCGGCGCGGACGCCGACAGCCGACTGCTCGCGCTCAAGCAGAAGATGGGCGTGCTCCCGGCGCCTGCCCCGACGGCGGCGTCGCTCCCCGCTGGCACGGTCGCCCGCGGGTCGCTCGCCTCGGGAAATGGCGCGGCGAATGGCGCGGCTGCGATGCCTAACGTTCCGGCCACCGCGGCGGGTACCGCGGGCGCCGTGCGCGGCCCGGCCGCCGGAGCGCCGCACGCCGAGGACGAGCTGCTCGCCGAGTTCGAGGAGCTGAGTCGCGACCGGCGCGCGTCGTGAGGCGCGTCGTCAGGCGCGTCGTGAGGCGCCGCACGCGGCGTGCGCCGTGACTGCGGCGGCGGTCGCGTCGTTCGACGGCGACGGACTCGACGGCGAGGACGTCGGCCGCACCCTCGCGGGCGGTGCGTTTGTCGCTGCCGCGAACGACGCGACGGGCGCACGCCGCTTCCGCGTCGCGCCGGTGCTCGCCGCGACGGTGCTCACCGTCTTGCTGCTCTGGCTCTTCGGCACGGTCGCCGACGTTCTGCTGCTCCTCTTCATCGCCGTGCTCGTCTCGCTCTACCTCGGCGCCGTCGCTGGGGTGATCGGGCGGCGGCTGCGCATTCCGCGCGGCGGCGCGCTCGCGATCGCCGGGATGCTCACACTTTCGGCGGTCGCGTTGCTCCTGCTGCTCATCGTGCCGCCGGTGATCGAACAGACCCAGGCGCTCGTGCGCGTCTTTCCGCGCTACGTCAACGCGTGGGACGCCGGCATCGACCGGATCGTCCTGCGCGCGCCCGGCCTCTCCAGCGTCTGGCAGCCCGGCCGCCACAACCTCGCGATCACGCTCTATGAGCAGGGCGCATCGTTCCTGAGCGGGATGCTGCCGCGCGTGTTCTCGATCGTGCACGCGTCGATCAACGTCGTGTCGGTCGTCGTGATGTCGATCTACCTGTCGCTCCGGCCGGTCTTCTACCGCGAGCAGCTCATCGCGTACTTCCCGCCGATGCACCGCGGGCTCGTGCGCGACATCCTCGGCGACGTCGCGAGTCAGCTGCGGTCGTGGATCGTGGGGCAGCTGACGGCGATGGTCGTGCTCGCGGTGCTCACCGGGATCGGCCTGTACCTGCTCGGTGTTCCGTACTGGCTCACCTTCGGCGTGTTCACCGGCGCGGTCGCGATCGTGCCGTTCTTCGGCACGCTGCTCTCGACGGTGCTCCCCGCCGCGTTCGTCCTTCCGCTGCCGGACGGCGGTACGCGCGCCCTCCTCGTGCTCGGACTCGGGGTGGTCATTCACCTCATCGAGGGGAACTTCGTCGGCCCGATGATCGCGTCCCGGCGCGTCGAGATTCCGCCGGTGCTGTCGATCCTCGCGGTGCTCATCATCGGCCAACTGCTCGGCGCCGTCGGCCTGCTCGTCGCCGTGCCGACCGTCGCGATGTTACGCGTGATCGTCAACCGCATCCTGCTGCAGCGCATGTACGAGGGCCGCGGCTTCCGGCGCGCGCCGCGCGACCAGGCGCTCGTGCTCCGCGTACCTGCCGCGGACGGCGACGGCGTGCTGGTTCCCGAGGCGTCGCAGGTCGATCTGATCGCGATCGCGGAGCGCCGGGTTCGCGCCGCCGCGTGAGGCAAGCCGTACTCGCGTTCGGGAGAGATGGACCCCCGCGATAGTCCGCGCCTCTGCACGCGCTCGCCCGCTTCGGTCGACCTTCGGTTTTTGTTCGGCACGGCTTCTGCACTGCGAAGCCGCGACAACCCGTTCCATCTCTCACCGGAGACGAGCCCCATGACCGATAAGGCGACCGCGGCGAACGCCGACCAGAGCAACACGATCAAGGATCCGGACACCTGGACCACGGGCGACCAGCCGATGACGGGCGCCCAGAAGTCGTACCTGCACACACTCGCCGAGGAGGCGCACGAGGACGTCGACGACGACCTCACGAAGGCCGAGGCGTCCAAGAAGATCGACGAACTGCAGCAGGAGACGGGGCGCGGCACGACGAAGGGGAAGTGAGGGCCGCGCGCGACGCGTGTCGCGCGATTTGACCCGTTGCGGGGAGGCGGCCTAGACTTGCCGCCTCCCCGCACTCGCGCTCGACGGCCAGCACCTGATGTCCGCACCAGACGTAGCCCGCACCACCGGCGAGGCGCCCGCGCGCGGCGCCGACCGGTTCCGCCTCTACAACACGATGTCGCGCGCGGTCGAGGCGTTCGCGCCCGCCGACGGCCGCGTCGTGCGGCTCTACACGTGTGGGCCGACGGTCTACAACGCGGCCCACCTCGGCAACTTCCGCACGTTCCTCTTCGAGGACCTGCTGCGGCGCGCGCTGCGGCGTGCGGGGTGGGGCGTCGAGCAGGTGATGAACCTGACCGACGTCGACGACAAAATCATCCGCCGCGCGGGCGAGCAGGGGCGCACGATCACCGAGGTCACGGATCCGGTCGTCGACCTGTTCCAGCGCGACCGCGCGTGGTTGCGGATCGAGGCCGCCGAGCACTACCCGCGCGCGACCGCGTACATCGCCGAGATGATCGCCCTCGTCGAGCGGCTGGAGGCACAGGGGATCGCCTACCGCGCAGAGGACGGTTCGGTGTACTTCGCGATCGACCGCTTCCCGGGGTACGGCAAGCTGTCGCGCCTGGACACGCGCGAGATCAAGGCCGGCGCGCGCGTCGCGCAGGACGACTACTCGAAGGAGAACGCACAGGACTTCGCCCTCTGGAAGGCGGCGACCGAGCTGGACGAGGCGACCGGTGCGGCGTGGGAGTCGCCGTGGGGCCGCGGCCGCCCCGGCTGGCATCTCGAGTGCTCGGCGATGGCGATGACGATCCTCGGCGAGACCATCGACCTGCACTGCGGCGGCATCGACCTCGTCTTTCCGCACCACGAGGACGAGATCGCCCAGAGCGAGGCTGCCACGGGGCGCACGTTCAGCCGCGTCTGGGCCCATGGCGAGTTCCTCCTCGTCGAAGGCTCGAAGATGGCCAAGCGCATCGGCAACACGGTCACCGTCGAGCGGCTCCGCGAGGAGGGCTATTCTGCGGCCGCCATCCGGCACTTCGTCTGGGGGACGCACTACCGCAAGCAGCTCAATCTGACGGACGAAGCGCTCGACGCGTCGCGTGAAGCGGTGCGACGGATCGGCGAGTTCGCGCAGCGGCTGGACGGTGCGATCGGCGGAACGCCCGCGCTCGCGCAGGCCGCCGCCGAGCTCGAAGCGGAGGTCGACGCCGCGCTGTTCGACGACCTCAACGCGCCAGAAGCGTTAGGCGCCCTGTTCACCTTCATCCGCCGCTCGAACGCCGAGCTGGACCGGGGTGGGGAAGATCGCGCCGCGCTGGATGCGGCGCGGCGCGCGTTCGCCGGGGTCGACGCCGTGCTCGACCTCGTGCCGGCGCGGGACGAGGTCGACGCGCAACTCGCCGACTGGGTGGCCGCCCGGCTGCAGGCGCGCCGTGACGCGCGCGCGCGCCGGGACTTCGCGGCGGCGGACGCGATCCGCGGGGAGTTGGACGCGCGCGGAGTCGAGATCAAGGATACGCCGCAGGGGACGACGT
>DASWUT010000502.1:0-1857 GCA_036401455.1 Gemmatirosa sp.
CCGTTCGACCACGCTCCACCCTTCCACCACCGAGGTCCGCATGTCCGCGACGATCGAACCGACCACCACCGGGACCGCGGGCGCCGACGACGTCGTGCGCCACGCCACGCTCCCCGAGGGGGCGCGGAAGTACGCGATCAGCATCCCGATCAAGGCGCGCTACGACAACTGGATCGGGGGGGCATACGCGCCGCCGGCGAAGGGGCAGTACTTCAGCAACCCGTCGCCGATCACCGGGCAGCACCTCTGCGACGTCGCGCGCTCGACGGCAGAGGACGTGGAACGGGCGCTCGACGCGGCGCACGCCGCCGCGCCGGCGTGGGGGCGCACCTCGCCCGCCGAGCGCGCGAACATCCTCAACCGGATCGCCGACCGCCTCGAGCAGAATCTCGAGGCGCTCGCCGTGATCGAGTCGATCGACAACGGCAAGCCGATCCGCGAGACGATCAACGCCGACATGGCGCTCGCCGTCGATCACTTTCGCTACTTCGCCGGCTGCATCCGCGCGCAGGAAGGCGGGCTGTCGCAGCTCGACGACGACACGGTCGCCTATCACTTCCGCGAGCCGTTAGGCGTCGTCGCGCAGATCATTCCGTGGAACTTCCCGCTGCTGATGGCGACGTGGAAGCTCGCGCCGGCGCTTGCCGCCGGAAACGCGGTGGTGATCAAGCCCGCCGAGCAGACGCCGGTGAGCATCATGGCGTTCATCGAGCTGATGGCCGACCTGATCCCCGCCGGTGTCGTGAACGTGGTCCAGGGTTTCGGCGTCGAGGCCGGCAAGCCGCTCGCGTCGAGCAACCGCGTCGCGAAGGTCGCGTTCACCGGCGAGACGACCACCGGGCGCCTCATCATGCAGTACGCCTCGGAGAACCTCATCCCGGTCACGCTGGAGCTCGGCGGCAAGTCGCCGAACATCTTCTTCAGCGACGTGATGCGCGAGGACGATGCCTTCTTCGACAAGGCGCTCGAGGGCTTCGCGATGTTCGCGCTCAACCAGGGCGAGGTGTGCACCTGCCCGAGCCGCGCGCTCGTGCAGGAGGACATCTACGACCGGTTCATGGAGCGCGCGCTCGCGCGCGTCGGCAAGATGGTGCAGGGCCACCCGCTCGACCCGACGACGATGGTCGGCGCGCAGGCGAGCAACGATCAGCTCGAAAAGATTCTCAGCTACTTCGACATCGGCCGCAAGGAAGGGGCGAAGGTGCTCATCGGCGGCGAGCGCGCGACGCTCGACGGCGAGCTGGCCGCGGGGTACTACGTGCAGCCGACGGTCTTCGAGGGGCACAACAAGATGCGCGTGTTCCAGGAGGAGATCTTCGGGCCGGTGGTCTCGGTGACCACGTTCAAGACCGCCGACGAGGCGCTCGAGATCGCGAACGACACGCTTTACGGGCTCGGCGCGGGCGTGTGGTCGCGCGACGGCAACACGGCCTACCGCATGGGCCGCGGTATCAAGGCCGGGCGCGTGTGGACCAACTGCTACCACCTCTACCCCGCGCACGCAGCGTTCGGCGGCTACAAGCAGAGCGGCGTCGGGCGCGAGAACCACGCGATGATGCTCGGCCACTACCAGCAGACGAAGAACCTGCTGGTGAGCTACTCGCCCAAGGCGTTGGGCTTCTTCTGAGCATGACGCTCCCGACGCGAGTCGACATCACGCCGGCCGCGGCCGCGCTGGTGGACAAGCTCGCGGCCCAACACGGGCCGCTGCTCTTCCACCAGAGCGGTGGGTGCTGCGACGGCAGCGCGCCGATGTGTTTCCCGCGTGGCGAGTTCCGCGTGGGGCAGCGCGACGTGTACCTCGGCACGATCGCCGGGGCGCCGTTCTACATCGGCGATCAGCAGTACGAATACTGG